>CAJWFD010000019.1 GCA_913031435.1 uncultured Cryomorphaceae bacterium | reverse complement strand
AATTACTGATAAGAATTCTCCTTAAAACATTCAGGTGCTGCTGCTTATCAATAAAACTAGTTTATTATCTTTTGTGTAAGATACAAAGCCTAATGAAGAAAATTAGTTTAGCAGTTGCCGTAGTCCTCGTTCTTCCAATATTTAACGCTTGTAAAAAGGATGGCGGTATCATTTCACCAGGAAGCGATCCAAATTTCACCATTGAAGCACACAATGATCCTGGCTTTAGAGCGACGAATAGAAAGGTAGATGTTTTTGGAATTCCCGTCTATGCTTATTCGAATGTCGAAGACAATAAATTGCTTCATGCGGCTAATGTAATGGCTCAATATTTAGATAATGACGAAGATGGGTTAGTGGATAATATGACTTTATTAAACGCCTTAACAGAGAATGACGCAGCCTTATTTATGTGGAAATCTGAATCTCAGATAAATCTCAACGCACAAGATTTAGGTGCTGATGAATCAATACCTTCTTGGCATACGAACGGAAATACAGGACGTTTTGATGCTGCATTAGAAGAAGTTTGGCACGTTATTACGCATAGCGGATATGCTAACGCTTATCCAGATATTTTTGGAGAAAACGCGGGAACTTCATTAACCAATGCCATGGATATAGCAAGAGGTGGGAACTTCACGTCAATACCTAATCCCTATCCAGCAGATGCCTGGTACACCTATGATGACAATACTTGTAAATACGATTGCATGGCTACTGAATATATGTATTGGGCAATGACTTCGATTCTTGGTGCTCAGGAGAATAGACTAAACGAGATATCTCAAGAATGGGATTTGAATACGCGTACATTGGTACAAAATAGAGATACTGCAATTTATTCACTTTTGACAGATACCGCGTATCTATTTCCTTCCGTCTTGCCAGATGGCACCTATAAACATTGAAACTACTTTGATAAAGGACATGCTACCATATCAATTAAAAGTATCAATCAATTTGGTGAAAAATCAAATCCTTGATTTGTTTAACCATGTTCCATACGCTGCTAAAAGTGAAGAAAAAATCACTTACCATGGCGATGTTGAATTAACCCAGGAAATAAAAGAAAGCGAAACTAATAGTGCGAAAGTTCAGAACTTTAAGATCGCAATAGTACAAATTGAACAAATCGTAATTCATCCAAACGAAGTCTTTTCCTTTTGGAGAACAGTAGGTAGACCTTCCAAGAAGCAAGGTTTTAAAGAGAGTCGTTCTATTGTTAATGGAACGCTTGTTCCGACATATGGCGGTGGCTTATGTCAACTATCAGGATTAATTTATTTCGCAAGTTTATGCGCGGACTTAGATATCATGGAACGACACAACCACTCTACTGACATATATACCAACGAAACACGTTTTACACCCTTAGGCTCTGATGCAACAGTTGTCTTTGGTTTTAAGGATTTCAAGGTTCGAAATAACCTTACAAAGCCTATCAGATTCACATTTGTTCTAGAAAAAGACAAATTGACAATTCGTCTACATAGCAACGCTACTTTGAGAAAAGTAGACGTCAAATTCGTTAAAAACGAAAATGACGCAAATGAAATATTAACTTATGTAGATGAAAAACTTAAAACGAAGTCTAGGTATAAAATCATGAACGTATAAGGATTCAAGTGTTCTCATTATGTGAAACCAAACTTCGAGATACCTGACGCTTTAATACTAAATGTAGGCTTATGTATAAAAGTTTGATTTTATAAAGTGTTTTTCTTTGTGATGTATAAAAAAATAACTCAATTTGATGCTGAAAAAAATTCTAACGCTCAACATTAAAAATCATAGATATGGATACGCTTATTTACATCTTAACTGTAGGCTTGATCGCTACTACGGTCATTACATTTAGGGTTATAGATGCCTTAGCAAAAGAAATTGCCACACTTAAGCGCAAAATGGAAGAGAAATAAAAAAACCGGCTTAGGCCGGTTTTTTTATTTATTATTTAGTCATTACGACTTCATAGTCCCAGTAAAATGAATTCCCTGAGTTAGGATCATAATCATAGTGGTTATAATGTAAGAAGAGAGAATCTGAGGTTTCATTCATATGCCAAGCAATACACGGTTCCCAGTTCATAAAAAAATGGTCTGTGGACCAGCTGTAACTCCAGCTCTGATACATATGATCATTTAAACTACCCATATCGTAAAATAAGCTACCACTTTTCTCTAAGGTTGCGTTACCCGTAAAGGTTTCATCCGCAGCAGGTGTTGAACCTAATGCTAAGTGTGTTCTATGTAGGCTGACTTCCCATGGAGATGCGTAAAATCGTTCTGTATTTGTTTCCGAATCTGTGTTCGACTCACACGAGGTAAACGAAACCACAGTAAAAGCAAAAAGAGCTACAATAGCTTTTTTCATTGGTATATTTTTCAATCGTATCTCCAAGAATTGTGCCTTATTTATAAAGACAGTACAAAAGACTAGAAAGTGGCCCCATGGTCTTAAAATAATTACTTTCATAAAATCTCATTTTTTTACAATCGACATAGTCTACTCCCAAGTGAACAATGGACGATCTTTCATCAGCATAACTACTTGATCACCTACCTCTTTGAGGTGTGCATCAGAATCAATATTCAATACGACGCGGTCTATTAAATCTACAATCAGATCCATTTCCTGCTCCTTCATTCCACGCGTAGTGATCGCAGGAGTCCCCAAACGTATTCCAGAGGTTGTGAATGGACTCTTATCATCAAAGGGTACCATATTCTTATTAGCAGTGATATGAGCACGAACTAGAGCTTGTTCCGCGGCTTTTCCTGTAACTCCCTTGTTTCTGAGGTCAATCAACATCATATGGTTTTCTGTACCACCTGAGATAATATTGTATCCTCTATCCATAAAGCCTTTAGCCATGGCCTCCGCGTTCTTCTTAACTTGTAGCTGATAATGGAAGAAACCATCGGTCAGCGCCTCACCATAAGCAACAGCCTTAGCAGCAATTACATGTTCTAGAGGTCCGCCTTGGATTCCTGGGAAAATAGCCATGTCTAGAACGTTTGACATCATTTTTAATTCTCCCTTCTTATTGGTCTCACCCCATGGATTAGGAAAATCTTCTCCCATCATGATCATACCACCTCTGGGTCCACGAAGTGTTTTATGTGTTGTAGTGGTCACAATATGACAATGAGGCATAGGATCATTTAAAATTCCTTTAGCGATCATTCCTGAAGGATGTGAAATATCTGCAAGTAGAATGGCTCCTACTTCATCTGCAATATCACGGAATCTTTCAAAATCAATATCACGACTATAAGCTGAAGCTCCAGCAATAATCATTTTTGGCATGACCTGCTTCGCCTTCGCTTCAATTTTATCGTAGTTCAGTAAACCCGTTTCTTGATCGACACCGTAAAACTCTGCATTATAAGTCTTACCGGAAAAATTAACCGGCGATCCATGTGTCAAGTGACCACCATGACTTAAATCAAAACCTAGCATAGTATCACCTGGGTTCATCACCGCCAAGTAAACGGCTGCATTAGCTTGCGAACCACTATGAGGTTGAACATTCACGTAGGAAGCACCATAGAGTTCCTTGGCGCGATCTCGTGCCAACTCTTCTACCATGTCCACAATCTCACAACCACCATAGTAGCGCTTACCAGGATATCCCTCTGCATATTTGTTTGTTAACACAGATCCTTGTGCTTCCATTACTTGCGGAGAAGCGAAGTTCTCAGAGGCAATCAGTTCTATGCCATTTATCTGGCGCTCATGTTCCCGATTAATTAGATCGAAAATGGTAGTATCTCTCATAGGTATTTTCCTTAAATGGTAAAATTACTGCGTAGACTCGGAATTAACACTAATAATCTGAGACTTTAGAAGGGGCTTGACCAACGTACATCTGAATATAACGCACTCCCCGTCAGAGTCATCACAAACGACTCTAAGTCCTCTCTTTCTGACGTAGTTAACTCCATCTTAACGACCGAAGGCCCCTTCGCTAATCGTGGATCCATCGTCGTGTTATTAACATCTGGGATGACTTCATTGTAATGTTCTATGATTGTAGTGAACTCTAAGAAATCACCGGTATGCATCATAGGTGTATTTGGAGTACCACTGCTATTCAAGACATCCCTCAAGGACGGAGACTTTGTATTTGTAGTATCAAAGCCAGATGGATCTCCCGCGACATGGTCTACCCCATTGTTATGAATTCCAGCACCTATAGAAAACTCTGGTGGGCTATGGCAACCGGCACACCCTATTCCACCACCAGTTCTAATTCCTGAACTATTAAGTTGAGCAGGAGTTAAAAACAACTCAAGGCCATGGTTTTCCTCTACCGTAAAGTTTGAAAAAGGGCCATTGATCGTTCCGGAGGTTTGGACACCTTGATCATATTTTGAATCAAAGGATTCAATAGAAGACACAAAATCTGTAAGCGCCTCTGCTATGAATGCCTCAGAAGCAGATTTATTACCGAAGGCCCATGAGAAAAGTTCGTTGTAATATGGGATGGAGTCCAACTTTGTGAGCAAGCTGTTCATTCCGGGTTGCCCTTGAAGACCGCTAAACCCCATTTCTATATGGTCTTGGATGGGTTGCGTGACCTGGTCATTTAAACTAATGGCACGCTCGTCCCAAAACATTTTGCCCTCACTTGAAAACCTAAGGTTAGCCAACCTCATACTTTGTCTGCCCGTCAGTCCACCGTCTAAACCTATACTTCTACTTGAGGTATCCCCAAAAGCAGCATTTTGCTGGTGGCAGGAAGCGCAGGCTATACTGTTGTTAAAACTGAGGTTTTTATCATAAAAGAGTACCCTGCCTAATGTTGCTTTTTTATCATCAATTCCTGCCCCTATCCTATTGTCTAATTGGACATACGAAGGTGCCTTACTTTGATAATCGAAGGGAGGTTCGACAGGAAAATCTGATCCGAAATTACTTCTTATCTCATGAAAATCAACATCCGAGCTACCTTGGCTACCAAGGTTACAGGATACCGATAAAAGAAGGGAGAACGAAAAAAGACACCATTTCATTTGAAGTGATTTTATATAAAACAATTCAATACTACAAAAGGTTCAATCTATTGAGTCACAGCCATTTCATCAATCAACCATTTTTGACCGGCGAACTTGTCAATAATAAATAGAACATACCTGCTGTCTACCATAATATTACGGCAAATCCGTTCATCAAAGTTGACATCACTCATGGTACCTTCCCAGATACGATCAAAATTAAGCCCAATCAGCTCTCCACGTCCGTTTAAAACCGGTGAACCACTGTTTCCACCTGTGGTGTGGTTGGAAGCTATATTACACACAGGGATCTTGCCATTTTCTGCATAGGGACCATAGTCCTTAGTTTCATAAAGTTCGATAAGTTTTGCTGGAACATCGAACTCATAGTCACCAGGCTGGTATTTAGCCATCACTCCCTCTAAATAGGTGGTTGTACGATAGGAAACAGCATCCCTTGGCGCTAGACCCTCCAGTTTTCCGTACGTAACTCTAAGTGTGCTGTTGGCATCAGGATAAAACTGACGTTCTGGAAAGGCTGTAATAAGCGCCTCCATATAAGTTGCTTGCAAGGATGCTATGCGCTTATTCTGCTCATTATAAGCTGGCGCTATATCAGATCTATACATCCCGAAAACGGTAGACACGAAATCAGAACTTACAGATTGTTCTTCTAAGGAGAACTCTTCTTGACCTAATGCTGCTATAAATAAGCCATCTAGTTCGTCATGAACAGCTTTAGAAAATTCCTCAGCAGTTCCAGGTATACTGGTCCTTAATTCCGGTAAGTCCTTTAGGGCGAGCTCGAGCATCTTCGTCGTAGCTTCCTCGGAAATGGTTCGGTTTAAACCCTCCTGAAAGGAAAGAACCTTAGCCTTTAATTCATTCGATTCCTCTATGCGCATTGCACCGTTCATGAAGTTGAACCAAGGCATTCCATAGTAGATCGTTTCAATAAATGCCGTACGCATTACTCCGGAGGGACCCCGCTTGGTATACGCTACGTTTAAATCATTTAGTAGACTACCGTATTCTGACCACAAGCTGGGGTCTGCAGCAATTCTGGCTGTGAAATCAGCTTCCAACCTTCTTTTTCTATCTAGTCCTTTGGTAGACTCAATCCCTTCAATTTGACCGATCCACTTCTTCCATCCATTTGCCGTGCTGGCATATTTAGAAGCGTATTGAATTTTAGCCTTTTCATTTTTACGCATCTCTCTGTCCATGATCTCCAGCAGTACAGTTCTTACTTCAACTTTGTAGGCATTCACTTCATTCACCAATTGATCCATTGCCACAGCAGGCAAATATTCTTGCGTAGTTCCAGGATATCCTAAAACCATGGTGAATTCGCCAGGAGTCCTTGGTCCTATATTCACTTTTAAATGTTGGGCCGGTGTAAATGGTAAGCCCGCGTCGTCATACACTCTAAATAGACTGAAATCTCCTGTGTGTCGCGGGAAAACCCAATTATCAGTATCCGCACCAAACTTGCCAATAGAGGACGGTGGAGCACCTACGAGACGTACATCATTGTATTTTTTCGTAGCAAGCAAAAAGAATTGATTGCCATAAAAGAAAGGGACCACTTCATAGTCATAATTGGAATTTTCAGCTGTTTTCGCCTCAACAAGTGAAGAGATGGCAGCCTCTGCATCTAACGAGCCAACTACAGCGTTTGTGACATCCTCCATATAGACCAACTGCTTAACAAATAAGCCCGGGTTCTTTAACTCCTCTGAGGTATTGTTCGCCCAAAAACCTTCTTTCAGATAATTATGCTCCAGGGAACTTTGCTTTTGAATCTGACCATATCCACAATGGTGGTTCGTGAGGACTAAACCTTGGGAAGAAATGAATTCTCCTGTACAAAATCCACCAAAGCTCACGATCGCATCTTTCAGAGAACTGTGGTTCACGCTGTAAATATCTTCAGCGCTTAATTCGCAACCCATAGCTTGCATTTCAGCGATATTGTTGTTAAGCAACATAGGGATCCAAATCCCCTCTTTTGCATGTGAAATCGAAATAGAATAGATAATTGTGAGAACGGTAACGATTTTCTTCATTTGTGTATTGTAATTTGCAAGAGTAAACTTAAACAATAGCAATGAAGAAATTACTACTTGGCGTTTTTGCCTCAATCGCTTTTATCGCTTGTACGAGTGAAGAAGGTTTTGAATTGGCCATAAATGCCCCATATGCAGGCGATAGCCCTGTAAAATTAACGATCGAAGGCGATCAAGTACTTTATGAAGGAAACTTAAGTAATGGTGAAATTACCATACGCGTTGAAGACTTTGTAAACCAATATGCGATGATTCAAATTGCAGAGTTGGGTCAGCCTGCGGTCTATTATCATGGAGGCGAAGATGTTTCGCTAACTTTTGATACCATCAACGGATTTACTTTTGAGGCTGGAGTATTTAATGACTCTGCTAATTCCTTGACTGCGAAAAGCGAAATGTTCAACCAGACCATGATGGTTCTTGAGAATAAATTCAAAGAAGCTAGTCAAGTTGGAGATACTGTTACTATTTCAGCCATTCGTTCAGAAGCTATGAACCTTCTATCGAGTCAAGCTAAAATGAATCTAGAATTCGCTAAAAAGAATGATATTTTAGGTGCAGCAATATTGATGGGGTCTAACAGTACAGATTTTACCTATGAAGACTTCAAGGACGTTGCCGCTCAAGTATCAGAGCAATACTTTGAGAGTCCAGATTACATCAAATTGACGGATAAGATCGTCACGATGGAGAAATCTTCCGTGGGCGCTGTGTTTACTGATTTTTCTCAGGCTACACCAGATGGCGATACCATCAGCGTGCTAAGTGTTGATGGAAAATATGTTTTGGTAGATTTTTGGGCTTCCTGGTGTGGACCTTGTCGCGCAGCGAACCCTGCCCTGGTGGAATTATATTCGAACAATAACTCAAGAGGCTTTAACATCGTTGGTGTAAGCTTAGACAATAAGGCTGAACGCTGGATTGAAGGAATAGCTGAGGATGGATTGCCTTGGCCACAGATGAGTGATTTAGGTGGATGGCAAAATGAAATATCTACGTTCTACGGCATTCAATTCATTCCTCAGAATTTATTGATTGATGACAACGGCGTGATCGTAGGTAAAAACATGGAACCTGCAGATCTTGCTGACTTTTTAGCCGCTAACCTCTAGACCAAACCTCGTTTTCTTCGGATATACCATTCCGTAAGTGCGAGTAATAATACTAATCCCCAGTAGGCCAAATAGGCGTGCTGGGGATTTTTCTTGACATAGCTCACCGTGGTCTCCTTAATAGGAAGACTTGAGACAATGTCATTAGCGTCCTCTGTGCCCACTATTACAGTCCCATTGCGTGCCCAATCTGCCAACATGGTGGTGTTTTTAGGGGTGACTTCTTCTATGTTAAGTTCTTCTATTTGGACCGTTGCGGAAGCTTTGATTTCTGACCCCTTAGAATTGGCTACTACTTGAATAGATAATTGACCCGTACTTTGCGCATCGAAGCTTGCTGTACCGGATTGATTTTCTACCGTAAAAGTCAACTGTTCCATCTGATCGTCCCCAGTAAAAACCTTTCCACTAAAGGAGGAAGGTGCCACTCTACCCTCTCCGTTTACTACGGTTGCAACCACATTAATCCGCTCCCCAGAAAAAGCGCGCTGTGGTACGGTAAGTTGAAGTCGCGAAGGTTCATTTAAGGATATCAATTTCTCTAACAACGCTTCGAATAAGGAAAAAGCATTTTTGTTTGCAAGTGCTGAAGCATACCAGTGCACTCCGTTAGCATCCAAGCGCTTCGTAGTGACCATAAATTCTGTATCCGTACTCTTCACATGAAGATCTATAGTTTCCTTTATATCCGTAGGCCAAAAGGAAGAGTTTAAGAACGTTTTCTTTACCAGAGTTTGTTGGGGTGCCCATGCGCCCAGCGTAAGTAAAGCTCCACGATAAGTATTCTCAAGTAACGACCACACATTCTCTCCTCCTCCAATAGCGATCACTGGACCCTGATGAGAATTAGTGCTACTAATGTCTTTGAATTTTATAGTTTCTACCGCTATACTATGCGATCTACCATACCTACGAATCATCGCTTCATGTGGATGAGGAAAGTCAGTGACCACAAGTATTTTAGTGAAGAACGATATGACTTCGACCGTGGTAAACAGCGTGTCAGATTGGCTATTCTTCAGGGCCAAGCTAGTCATAGTAAGACTGCCTAAACCATCCGGAACTCTTAAATCAAATGAACTACCTAAATAGTCTTTACCCTGCACTGTCGTCTTAAGTTCACAAAGCTTATCTGCGATTACATTCACACGAACTAGAGATCCTGCAAGTACCCTAGAGGGAATAGAAACCCCGGAGATTAATGGACGTTGAAGAGGTGTTATTCCATTTAATAATAACGCGGCGACTGGAGCATCGTCTAGATGAACTGTCTTCACATGGCCATCTCCAACATATATCCACTGCTTATTCTCAGGTATGTGCTCACTAGAAAAGTTTCTAGTTTGGTAGGGAATATCACCAGCTGTTAGATTGTCCTCTAGATCACTAAGGCCTTTTGTATAGTCCTCCTGTAGTGAGGCCGAAGAATCAAGTAGTATGGTTAATGGCTCTACCAGCCTCAAGGTAGACTTGGTTGAGGTTGATGGAGAGCAAAGTGCATAGACCAGTAAACTAAACCACGCAAAACGCAAAAACGCCAAGACCCATGGGGTTTTGGCGTTTTGCTTAAACATATATAAAAACCAGGCTACCGCAGCTCCAACTATAAGTGCTATAAATACGGCGGCCGTTGTTGTCATTAGGTTAGCATTCCTCCACAAACGTTAAGGACTTGACCACTGATGTAGCCTCCCATGTCCGAAGCTAAGAACAGACAAGCATTTGCAACATCCTCAGGACTTCCACCGCGCTTCAATGGAATACTGTCGCGCCAATGTTGAACCGTTTTTTCGTCTAATACAGCAGTCATCTCAGTCTCTATGAACCCAGGAGCGATTGCGTTACAACGAATGTTTCTGGACCCTAATTCCAATGCTATAGATTTAGTAAACCCAATAATCCCTGCTTTTGAAGCAGCGTAATTAGACTGTCCAGCATTGCCTTTGACACCAACTACTGAACTTATATTGATGATAGACCCTGAGCGCTGCTTCAAAAAAGTTCGCTGTACGGCCTTAGTCATGTTGAAAACAGAATTCAGATTGACTTCAATCACTCTATTGAAATCCTCTTCAGTCATTCGCATCAGCAAAGTATCTTTTGTAATACCTGCGTTATTTACCACGACATCAACGCCTCCAAAGGCTTCAATCACGTCAGATATTAAGGACTCAGCATCATCCATTTTCGAAGCATCAGAGCGAAAACCTTTAACGCCAGTACCGTACTGCTTTAACTCTTCTTCTAATGCTTGACCTTTCTCAACAGAGCTGAGATAAGTGAAGGCAACATTAGCACCTGCCTTAGCAAAAGCTACAGCAATACCTTTTCCAATTCCTTTTGACGCACCAGTAATGATGGCGGTCTTTCCTGTCAATAAACCCATACTGTTATTTATTCGTGGTTTTGTTAGAGAGCAAACCTACGTTTTTTCCATTCTTATATGCAACTATATAGGCGTTTTCCACACCTACAGTGACGACAATATCTAAAAGATCTTGAGCCTCTAATAACGAGCTATATCTACCTATAACCAATGTAGTTAAACTATCCTTTTCTAAGACATTCGCACTTTCGAAACCTTTACTCAACTCGCTTAAATCCAATGATTTAAATGACCCTATTTGTACTGAATATTCAACGTTTGTGTTGGGTGTTAAAATGGTGTCTGTTACGGAACCGTTTTTCCACAACTCCACGCGAACCCCTGCTAATTCAGCATCAGTCCTTGGCGAATTTTTCATGTATAGATACACGCAACATACAGTCAATAACCCTATAACCAGTAGATATCCTAAGGGCTTTTTTGAGGTCTTAAAGTTTGCGCGCTCTGAAGCGACAGTTGCCTTTAGCGACAGGTTTTCCTGCTCTAAAGCCTCTAAGCGTAGTTTAGTACTGGGGGATAAAAATTCCATGAGTCTTGGTATTAAAGCGGTGCAACTAATATTCCAATAAGGGTCCCAATCATGAACAGAATGGCTTGAATCATAAACCCAATATTATTTAAAATAACTAAAGTCCAGTGCATCTCTCCAAATCGTTTCCAACTCAGTGGAGGATTACTCACCGGATCTCTCCTCTCCTCTTCACGCTGCAACTGGTCTAATGACTTCACCATGTACGGACCGTTGCAACTTGGACAAGTATATGCGTATTTATCTAGAATAAGGTCCACGCCATACCACGTCTTGCAGGAAGGGCATTTAACTTGTTTCATACTGTAAATATACCGTTTAACTGTTCATGTTAAACGAAAGAGCCGCGACCTATCTACAGTCGCGGCTCTTTATATAAATCTCAAGAGAATTGTTATTTAGCTAACATCTTCGCCATGGTAATTCCTAATTCTGCGGGTGAATCTACCACCGTGATCCCACATTCGCGCAAGATTGCTTTCTTCGCTGCTGCAGTATCTTCTGCACCACCTACAATCGCACCAGCGTGTCCCATAGTTCGTCCTGCAGGAGCTGTTTCGCCAGCAATAAATGCTACAACCGGCTTCGTTCCGTGCTCTTTGATCCAGTAACCTGCCTCAGCCTCTAACTGACCACCAATCTCACCGATCATGATGATACCTTCCGTCTCAGGATCATTCATCAACAATTCCACGGCCTGCTTGGTCGTAGTTCCGATGATAGGATCCCCACCAATACCTATGGCAGTAGTTTGTCCTAAACCAGCTTTCGTACACTGGTCAACGGCTTCGTAGGTTAGCGTACCTGATTTACTTACAATACCAACATTCCCTTTGGTAAAAATAAAGCCTGGCATAATGCCCACCTTAGCCTCACCAGCAGTCATAACACCTGGACAGTTAGGTCCAATCAATGTGCTGTTTTTATCAGTTAAGTATTCCTTCACTTTAACCATATCTGCAACTGGGATACCTTCTGTAATACAAATGATTACTTTGATTCCAGCTTCAGCGGCTTCCATGATTCCATCTGCAGCAAATGCTGGAGGAATAAATATAATGGAGGTGTCCGCACCAGCTTTCTGTACAGCTTCTGTTACAGTGTTAAATACCGGACGGTCAAGGTGAGTCATCCCTCCTTTACCCGGAGTAACGCCACCAACGACGTTGGTTCCGTATTCAATCATTTGAGTTGCATGGAATGTACCTTCTTTACCGGTAAATCCTTGTACAATAATCTTGGAGTCTTTGTTGACTAAAACGCTCATGAAGATGGTTTTTCTGTGAATTCTGCGACAAATGTACTCCTCAACTTTTAATAGGCTTAGTTGTTGATGAAATTTCTTTGCTCATTACTTAACAATGTATCTTTGCCCCCATGCTACGAGACGACATCATTTGTGCCTTATCAACTCCACAAGGCGTGGGAGCTCTAGGAATTATCCGTTTATCAGGAACCAATTCCTCCAGCCTACTCACCCCGTTTTTCAGTTCTGTTCGTCAAAAACGAGAGGGATGGACGTCCCACGTGGCCTACTTTGGCGACTTTTCGATAGAGGAACAACATATAGATGAGATACTTGTGAATTTCTTCGCTGAAGGCAAGAGTTTCACTGGGGAAGAAAGCATAGAGCTGTCCTGTCATGGATCTCCTTATATCATAGGACGTATACTTGAGGCACTGCTCTCACAGGGTGCACGTATGGCCGATCCTGGCGAATATACTATGCGCGCTTTTATGAATGGGAAGCTTGATCTTGCTCAAGCTGAGGCTGTAGCTGACCTTATTCATGCTGAAAATAGAGCCATGCATGATGTTGCCCTCAAGCAACTTAAAGGGGGGTTCTCTAACGAGATTACGGCATTTAGGGAAGAATTGGTTCATTTCGCTTCTCTTATTGAATTAGAGTTAGACTTTAGTGAAGAAGATGTAGAGTTTGCCTCGCGTGAGCAGCTTACGGCTATGTTGAACTTGTTAAAAACCAAAGTATCTGGATTAATTGATTCCTTTAGATACGGAAATGCGCTTAAAAAAGGGATCGCCACAGCCATACTTGGTGCACCTAATGCGGGTAAATCTACCCTACTTAATGCACTGCTTGGGGAGGAACGGGCTATCGTTTCTGAAATTCCAGGGACTACAAGAGATACTGTGGAGGATACCTTTACACACCAAGGACTCACCTATCGCCTGATAGATACCGCTGGTATCAGAGAGACGCAGGACTATGTGGAGCAAGTAGGTATCGCGAGGGCACTTGAACAAGCAAGTAACGCTGATGTCATTTTTTATACGATAGACAGCACCGCCCCAGAGAAAGACTTGGAACAAAAGGTTTTAGAGCTACAAGAAATGGCTCCTGATGCACACCTACTGGTGTTGTTAAACAAAGCTGACACTGCTGATCCAACTCCGATCATTCATAGATTGAAAGGGCTCCATCATACTCCATTAGTGGTTTCTGCAAAATCAAAAGAGGGTTTAGAAGCACTACTGCAAAAGCTTTCCGAGCTTACCGCATGGAGTACTACTTCTGCCTCTCAGACTATTGTGACTAATGCTCGTCATGCAGACGCACTAAGACGCACATTAAAAGCCCTGCAACGGAGTTTAGATGCTGTAGCGCTCAGTATTCCTGGAGACCTTCTCGCACAAGATCTAAGGGTTGCGTTAGACAGTTTAGGTGAAATCACCGGAACCATTTCTACAGATGACCTTCTAGCCAATATTTTCAGCAAGTTTTGTATCGGGAAGTAAAAACTTCGACAAACAAAAAACCACCGAGAATTAACTTCTCGATGGTCGTATAAAAGTTTTTCTAAAGTTCTTAATCTCTTAAGATCACAATTTTCTGTCTTATACTATTATGGCTAGATCCATTTTGGATTTGAACAATATAAGTACCTTCATAGACGGTCTGTACATCAAAGTACGCAATGGTACTACCCTTGTTGATCGTAGCCTTTTTAACGACTCGTCCTGAAAGGTCTAATAGGCTTACCCGTAAATCATCCTTCACTAATTCTTGAATTTGAATGGCGATTAAATCGGAAGCAGGATTAGGAAAAATAGATAGATTTAAATCTCCAAACTCAGCTTCAGAGAAGCCAATAGAAGAAGTATACACCGTTGTCGTTTCAGTAATATTAGCCACTTTTCCTTGGGTGTAGATACCATAGAACGTAGGCCCGACAACATACGGATAAGTGGAATTCCAATCACTGTCTACGGTACAGAAATATGCGTACGTACCATTTGGATATTCTGGAGTCACACAGAATCGGCCGTTATGCTCATCTAAATATTCGTCATTATTAGGATGAGATATCCAACCATAATCTTCTCTGAAATAACCTAGAGGAAAAGTTGTATTGATTGCAGGACCTGATGATACGGTAGACCCATCTGCATGGGTTGTTCTGGCGGTCATAGAACGAAGTTCATAACCAGATTCAATTCTAACGACTCCTCCTGTGCCATCAGCGTTCATGTATCCGTAAGCTCCGTAAATAGGAAAACCATCATAAGCAAACCCAATTAATGGTGAATGCTGTGTGCTGTCCATGGCATACAAGCCGTCAGCATCGTAAATATTACATATGGTTGAAACCACATTAAGATCAAGCTTGAACGCTGAGGGATTTTGGTGGTGGTGGTAATTGCCCATTGCGGGGTGCGCCTTTGAACAATCAAAACCGGCCATTTCCGCAGGAATTGCATCACGGTTCCAATCTCGAGAAGACATAGGCCCTCCCGGACAAGGTGGGTTTCCGGGACCACCACATAGGGCACTAGTACCAGGATTCCATGATACCCCATCACGGTAATCAAAAAGTGACACCCCGTTTACGAAAACGCCAATGTTATTACCGGTTGTGGACGTAGGTGTGCCGGAGTTTTGCTGTGGCGTAAGTGTGAATTTATAGATCGCGGACTGGTCCGTTGCATTACTTGGATTCCCATCTAAAAATGGACCTGTAGGATAGGCTGGTATTCCAGTAGCCATCACGTAAACAGAGGTTGCAGAATATTCAACCTGCTGACAATTCACTAAGATGTTATTCGATATTGGAGTCGAATTCCCGGAAACATAATACGTACCTATCTGCGTGGTATTCTGTAACCACGAAGTGATCGCAGGACTCATTTGCGCTTGAATACAAAAGCTAAACATCATGATTATTAAGGACAAACTATTCTTTTTCATAAAAAAATATTAGATAATTAAAATTTAATTCTTGCTTCTCATTTGAAGCGATTGTGGAAATTTATTTTGAGGATTGAGCACAAACGCGGTGTCATTTAGCGTCATTAGAAACGAAATGAGGTCTACTTTATCCTTTGAACTTAGATTCATTGGTCTACTCAAAGCTGAGTCATCTATCATTCCAGCCTCCAAAATATTGTAGTGATTGAGTACTTCGTTCAACTTTAAATAACGACCATCATGCATGTATGGGAAAGTGTAGCTCAAATTACGCAGGGAAGGAATTTTAAAAAGTAAGCTGTCCTCATCATTTTTAGTAACCCTATATCTACCATAATCATCGAGTGTCGTGTCCACAGGAAGGCCATTTTTCGAAAAACCATAACTAGAAAAAAGCGGCTCAGTATGGCAGCTGCCGCAATGGTCTTTAAAAAGCGCATACCCCATCGCCTCTTGGGGCGATAAAACATCATTACCTGCCATCACGCGATCATACTTTGCAGTAGCAGAAATCAGAGTCAGTTGAAATTGAGTAATAGATTTAAGAAAGCGCTCACCCGTTGGAAGACTATCTGCCCAAGCATTATAAAATGCCGTCCTGTAGCGCATAGTATTTGAAAGCTTCTCCACTACATCCTTAATATTTTCACCCATCTCCGAGGGATGGCTTAATGGTGCTAAAGATTGCATGTCCAAATGATTTACTGCGCCATCCCACATAAAAGACGTTTGCCAAGCCAGGTTGAAAAGTGCGGGTGCATTGCGCGTTCCTATGGAGTCGTTAATTCCATGACTTAGATCATGATCGGTATGAGCAAAAGCGTTGTACGGAGAATGACAGGATGCACATGATATGCTGTAGTCTTTTGAGAGTATGGGATCATAAAATAACATCTGTCCTAAGTCTATACTCTCCTGAAGTAGTGGGTTATCCGTGAGGTTGTAAGTCGGCGCGGGAAAATGACTCGGGTATAACAAATACAGTACCCTTTCACTGGTAAAAGAAAGGCCTGTGAACGCACAGATAAGTAGAACAATAAGGTTACTTTTCATGGGCCAATTCTAAATAAATCCGGCAAATTCTTCGCGAAATCCATGGCCTTTTGATTTGGGCTCATGATTTGAAAATTTTCCGTGATATTCTTCTCGGTTAGAAGTTTATTTAAATCCATTGTTATCAAAATTGACGGTGAATGGTCATATTCAAAAACAAGCGATTGCCGGGTATTATAGGGCGATTGAAAACCTCCGATATGGTATTGGATAAGATGATTTCTTGCAGGGCAAGAGTTTGATGTTCCTTCTAACTTTAAATTAATATAACCGCTTTGCCACGACCAATACATTCCCCTCGTTGGATCTAACTCCCCTCCTTTTGCACCTGAACATTGAATAGCACTATCTAAACCTAAGGAAAAACTCAACTTCTGGTAGGACACTCCCTTTGGTATAGCACAGGATCTTTGAAGCGACGCTGAATCTTCCATATCTATTAAAAAGGTAGCCGGACTAATATGGACATGGGTCATCTCTGCATTGTATAATGTTAACTCAGCGATATAAAACTTTAGTTTTTCAATGGATACGGAATCCTCTAGCCCGCTTATATAGTATGATCTACCTAGCTTCAGAGGTTCACTATTAATTTGAGGCTGAAACCTGAACTGAATATCTTGGGTAGAGTCTTTATCTGTCGACACTATGGCACCACTCTGAGCAGACACACTACACAATGAACCCAGCATGAAAACTATAAGGGAAAGAAAAAATCTCAATGAGTAAGTTTTATAGGTAGTATGGACAAATTCATTCTGAAAAGGTTTAATAGTAACACAATAATATTTTATTTTTGAAATGAATCCCTAATGGCTAAATCAGGGAATTCACGAACCTTTGCTAAACGTACTCACCTTTTGAAAAACGATATTGAAATTCCAGAAGTTAAAGGCGTGTACATCGCTGCAATACAAATTAGAAATGAGGAAAAACATCTGGAGTGGTGGGTTTGCTTGATCAATGACCAAAACATTCCTATTGAAAACATCATTATAAACTCGAGGGGTTACAGTGACTTAGAAACTAAGGGAGGTACAATAACCGCATCACTCCGCAAGAACATCAAGGTAGTCTCCGCGAAGAGTGCCGTCAGACTAGAGCCTATTATGCCTGAAGTTTTTGAACTGTTTAATGAATATTGGGTGATGTTTTTTGAAGACGAAAAAATGTTAGACCGAAAGTATATTTTTGGTCCACACACCCTAGACGTGAGGTTCAGTGAAGACCTCCCAGTGCTCAACACTCAGGGAATACTGGTACGCTAAATACACCATGCCAAAAACCTTCACAGTTAAATTGCGTTAATGGGTAATGATAACACTACTAACTATTCTTCTTTTGATCCCTCAACAAGCCACCATGATCTTCTCTGCAAATGCTGAAGAAAATAAGAATTGGTCCATCGTTAATGATGGAGTAATGGGTGGATTATCCAAAGGTTACCTAGAGTCCACTGCAAACTACATGCTCTTTAAAGGCAGCGTATCTACCGCAAATTATGGTGGATTTACAAGTGCTGTACTACGTTTCAATCCAATATCTGTTGAACCCAAGCAAAAAGTTCAGCTTAAGTTAAAGGGAGATGGGCGATCATTTCAGTTCAGAGTTAAAGCAGACTCCAGAGAATCATACAGCTACATCACTTCTTTTGAAACCAATGGTGATTGGCAAACCATAACCCTACCCCTGTCTTCCTTCTACCCATCATTTAGAGGCAGGACCTTGCAGCGACCTAACTTCAATCATGACATACTTTCGGAGGTTACTATTTTGATAGCTAATAAGAAAAATGAAGATTTCGAACTCTTGATTTCAGAGATCAGTACTGTAGACTAGTCAGAAGAGAGTGGTCTCTCCTACGGGGCTGTAAATTAGATCTTTGTTTGCTCCGAACTTCTTCTCACAAAGTGCCACACAATCCATGCTAGGCCAGAGTTAAATAGATAAAATATATACTTAGCGACGAAAGCAAAATTACCAAACAGTATATTTTGGTAAAGCTTCATGACGTTATAAACTTGCCAACTCGCCCAAGTATCTGCGTACATCCTTGGGGTATTGAGTATTCCTGAATAGGTAATACCTGTTATGGCTGTTGTGATGAGAAATTTGGATTTATTATCACCTATGGGCTCTTTCAGGAAATCCGTAAACCCTATGTAGTTTAAGATGACCGCAAGACAGAAACCAAACCCAATATTGACGAAATAGATGTAGTCAATTTTCCTTGGTATTCTTTCTGGGTGCTTTTTCCAAAATAAGTAGCTGGCTCCAGCCCCTAAAAATGAAATTGGATAAGTAAGTATCGCTGCCTCATTTCCAAGGAAGTAATCTACAAATGCGGAGTTAACCGCGGTGAATAGGCCAATGAAATTTCCAATGTTGTTTCTCTTAGTGACCAAGCGGGTGACCATCATTGAGAACCCCGCTCCTATGGTAGAAAACCATCCAATGGGGACTCCATTAATCACCGTATTGTGAAAACCTAACTTAAAAGAAACAGCCAGTATAAGGCCTACACCAAACACGTCCATCCAAGTACTCTCCAAAAACGATTGTAATTTCCTGAGATTCATTGCCGCGTTTTAGTACCGGTTAAAGGTGTGAAATTAATCTAATTATCCCTTCAATTCACTTAAATTAGTAGAATGAGAATAACTACGGATACTGAGTCATTTGTTCAACGTGAATTGGCCCATACGGAGGGCGGACATGATTGGTTTCATATCCAGCGGGTGTATAACACCGCTAAAACCATATGCGCCTCAGAGCATGCAAATAGACTTGTAGTTGAACTGGCGGCGTTATTACATGACATCGCAGATTCAAAATTTCACAATGGTGATGAAACTATAGGGCCGGCAAAGGCAAGAACGTGGCTCGAGGAGCAATCCCTAGATTCTAAGCTCATCGACCATGTGATCGCCATTATTGAAAATGTGAGCTTCAAAGGCGGGACAACGCAGAGAACGCATGAGAGTATTGAGCTCGACATAGTCCAAGACGCAGATCGGTTAGATGCAATAGGTGCTATAGGTATTGCTAGAACATTTAATTATGGTGGTTTTAAAAACAGGGTGATTCATGATCCAAATATCCCTCCAAATGTGAACATGACTAAACAGGAGTATAAGTCTTCCTCAGCCCCTACTATCAATCATTTTCATGAAAAACTTCTGCGGTTAAAGGATTTGATGAATACTACTACAGGTAAAGAAATGGCGCAAGCCAGGCATGATTATATGGAAGGTTTTTTAGATCAATTCCATTCCGAGTGGGACGGAAAGCGTTAATTAATCCTATATTCAACGGTCTATACATACTGCCGCCCTATGCTAAATTCCATTTTATCTGATAGTCAAAATCAGCTACGTAATAACTGGATAGTGGCTATAACCACAGTGCTAGTTTACGGTATTCTGACTGCTGTTTCTGCCTCATTTGTTATAGGAATACTAGTGACGGGACATTTATCTGTAGGCATTGCAATGTGGAGTCTAAACGTTGCACGTGGTCAAGAGTTGAGGATGGAACAATTGTTCGAAGGTTTCAAGAACTTTATATCTCCTATGGTTGCCTCTTTATTGATGAGCACTTTAATAGTTATCGGAATGATTTTTTTTATCATTCCTGGAATCATCATTGCCTTAGGGTTGAGTCAAACGTTTTACATTTTAGCGGAACAGCCCAGAAAAGATGGACTAGATGCGCTTCAAGAAAGCTGGAATCTCATGAAAGGTCATAAAAGAACTTACCTCTTGCTGCTTTTCCGTTATTTCCTATTGGGTATCGCCTGTATTTTCACCATGGGTATTGGCTTTTTCTTTCTAGCCCCTTATATCCATGTGACTAACGCTAATTTTTTCTTAGCTATTAAGGGTGAATCTTCAAACAGCTTTGATGCTGAATACGTAGTTAACTAGAGTATTTATATGAGTTTTAAAATAATACACCGCTATTTAGGGTTCTTTCATGCCGGTATAGCACTGGCCATCAAAATGCTTATGATATGATAAAGCGTCTCATCATATTCCTGATCGTTCATTTTGCTGCACTCGGGCTCGGGAGTGCTTTAATGGGCACAGGCCCTATGGGCAACTGGTATCAAGATCTAAACAAAGCGCCGTGGACTCCACCAGGATGGGTGTTTGGTGCAGTTTGGACAGTCATCATGATCTGTCTATCCATTGCCATGGCTCAAATGTTTGGGCGTACCTCACGCAAAAATCATTTAATGTCTGTTTGGGGGGTACACCTTCTGCTAAATGTACTCTGGAACCCACTTTTTTTTAATGGGCATCTGCTAGGGATTGCTCTTGTTGAAATTCTAGTGCTTCTAGCTTTAGTGATCTACTTGGGATTATTAATGAAAAAAGAAATCGGTAGGTGGAGTCTATTAATTCTTCCTTATATCCTATGGCTAAGCGTTGCCGCTACCTTAAATGGGTATGCATTCCAATTCAATTAAATCTTTGGAGCTGAACAAACTATGACTAGAGAAACACGCAAATCCCTCCTTATTATGCTTTTGTGCGTTATTGCGGTGCCTATTTTATTATTTAAAGGCTGCACAGGTTTGGGCAAAACCATATATACTAGTATGGATTGTGACCGGTTTAATATTGACCATATTGAAATGCGCACTGGCATAGATATTCAGCAAATAGAGCGTAGTTATTGTAGGCTATCTAATGATAAAAGAGAAGTTTCATTTCAATCATTGAAGGACGGGGCATCTGAACTGGCCTACGCTCAAAAATACTTTACTTGGGATGGCGCTACATTTATAGCCTCAGGCTCTAATCCTGATACCAAATGGCAGGCTTCCTTAGACACCGTTACTAATGAGCTATATTTCAAACTTAATTATATAGATGGTGAGTGAATTAGAGGGACATTATGTGAACCGATCGAGTTGGATTCGTGCTGCTGTTTTAGGGGCAAATGATGGCATACTTAGCGTAAGTAGTATTGCGGTTGGCGTAGCTTCTGCTACCGCTTCTTTCGAACCTATTGCTGTTGCATCCCTAGCAGGATTGGTCGCTGGTTCACTAAGTATGGCTGCAGGTGAATATGTAAGTGTGAGTTCTCAATCCGATATTGAATCCGCCGATCTTGCTCGTGAAGCGATAGAGCTTGAAGAAATGCCCGAAGTTGAAGAGATGGAGCTGGCTAAGATTTATGTGAGTCGTGGACTTACTCCTGAGACTGCTAAAGAAGTGGCCAGACAACTCCATGAGCACAATGCTCTAGAAGCGCATGCAAGAGATGAATTAGGAATTAATGAAATGACCACTGCGCAACCTCTTCAAGCAGCAGGAGCCAGCGCATTAAGCTTTGTTTTGGGCGGACTCCTTCCGTTCTCGCTTGTTTTTGTTTTTGAACCCGAACAACTGTACTGGGCGGAATATATATTCAGCATTAGTTTCCTAGCATTATTAGGAGGCATAAGTGCCTGGCTTGGAGGAAGTAGTGTGTTTCGATCAATTCTAAGGATCTCTATATGGGGAACGGTAACTATGGTGTTGAGTTCCCTGGTAGGTACATGGGTGCAGCTAGCTGTTTAGCACTAACTTTGCACCCATGGCAACACGCATCAATAAATACCTCAGTGAAATAGGTCGCAGCTCTCGCAGAGGTGCAGACAAATTATTGGAACAAGGCAGAATCACCATCAACGGAACGGTACCTGAGCTTGGAGAAAAAGTTCAGGAAGGTGACGTTGTGGCAGTTGATGGTGTGATTGTTGGTGACCGTACTGAGAAGCATGTTTATATCGCTCTGAATAAACCAAGGGGCATTGTGTGCACAACAGATAGCAGGGTTGAAAAGGATAATATTGTTGACTTCGTAGGCCATAGGCAACGTATTTTTCCAATTGGTCGTCTAGATAAGCCTTCAGAAGGGCTTATTCTAATGACCAGTGATGGAGATATTGTCAATAAAATTCTAAGAGCGCGAAACAACCACGAAAAAGAATATATCGTCACTGTTAATAAATACATCAATGACGATTTTATATCAAACATGAGTAAAGGCGTACCTATTCTAGAAACTATTACACGTGAATGTAGGGTAGAACAAATGGGGCCTAATACCTTTAGAATAA
This sequence comes from uncultured Cryomorphaceae bacterium, assembly GCA_913031435.1. Taxonomy (GTDB): domain Bacteria; phylum Bacteroidota; class Bacteroidia; order Flavobacteriales; family Schleiferiaceae; genus UBA10364. The sequence goes on along the minus strand of CAJWFD010000019.1, from coordinate 9,325 downwards.
TACTCACCCAAGGATTAAATAGACAGATTCGTAGAATGTGTGAGTACCTAGATTATCGTGTTACCAGCCTAACAAGAATACGAATCATGAATATTCAACTAGACCTTGAACTAGGTGAGTGGAGAAATCTTACCAAAGCTGAGCTGGCAGAGCTTAATCGATTATGCGAAACGAGCACAAAAACTAACGAGAAATAGAATAGAAATTACTGTTTAGGGAATTTGGGCAGAGTCCACTAACTTGTTGAAATAATACAATGTAGATGTTTAGTACTGACACCCTTTTTTCAACTTCAAATACCATTGCTTTTCTAGCATGGATCATTCTGATCGCTTTGCCCTATAAGCGCGCAGTTCACCAGATATTATATGGAATCATTGTACTAGGAATGGGTGTTTTATACAGTGCACTCTTCATACAATTCTTCGAACCCTCCTCCTTAGAGTCTTTTTCAACCTTAGATGGCCTTATGCCTTTATTTAGTTCAAAGGAGGCTGTACTGCTCGGGTGGATACATTATTTAGCCTTCGACATGCTCGCTGGGCTCTACATCGTACGTGATGCAGAAAAGAATAATTTACCGCCCTACTCGATCACTGTATGTCTATTATTCACCTTTATGGCTGGCCCCATCGGATGGACATCATATATCCTCTTAAGAACAATCACGAAGAGACACTACAACTTTTAATGCACTCGCGCTCCATTTTCAACCATCCTATTTTCACCCTAGGTGCCCTAGCAGCATTTATGTACGCGTTGATATGTCTGATGTTTTGGAGCATGACTACTACCGAAGTACTAGGTATCAATGCTTTTATAAAGCCAGCTAAATTCGGAGTTTCAACAAGCATACTCTTCTTAACCTTCAGCTGGTATTCAAACTTCATACCTCGAGTCAAAAGGAAATCATTTCAGCGTTTCGTATGGTTAAACGTTGGAGTAATGGCTTTTGAGCTCATTTGGATTTTTATTCAAGCCTCCAGAGGTTCTCTGAGTCATTTCAACACCAGCTCCACCTTTGAGGGTGTCATGTTTGCTCTTATGGGAATAGGCATTGCTACATCTACATCATGGACGTTATTACTATTTAAATGGACCTTCAGGTCCGATTTTAGAATGCACCCAGGAATCTTATGGTCGCTGCGATTTGGTATTCTATATTTTGTTCTGTTTGGTTTTTCAGGTTTCATTATGGGGGCATCACTTTCTCATACCGTAGGATCTCCTGATGGTGGCTTAAGCCTTCCTATTCTAAACTGGTCCCTAGAATATGGAGATTTACGAATACCACACTTTCTTGGGCTACATGCTTTACAGCTGCTACCGCTTATCGCCCACATTACTAAAATGAAGGGATTAGGTGCCATCATTCTTTCTCTAATCTATGGCATGACTTGCATGTCACTCTTGTACGTTGTACTACAAGGAAACTCCCCTTTTTAATGACGCTCAGCGCACATATTCAGTTTATTCCATTACAGGAAGATGCTCCCATGCAAGCCGTGGACAAGGCTATTTTGATCATTCAAAAATCCGGCATCAGTCACGAGGTAGGTCCTTTTGGTACAAGCATCGAAGGAAAGATGACAGATGTCCTGATGCTCATACAATCTATGTTAAAAAGCGATATTTCCAAAGAGTTTTTATTGAACGTACAATACCATGTAGGCCAAGCTCGCTTGAGTAATATGGATAAGGTCGCTAAGTTCCGATAAGACAACATCAGATGTGTTTTACGCCTTATATTTGCACTCCATTTTACAAGATTTTAAACGTCGCCCATGTCAAAGATTCTTTATACCAAGACTGATGAAGCTCCAGCTTTAGCAACCTATAGCTTTTTACCCATGGTAAAGGCCTTTACTTCCAAAGCTAATATTGATGTGGAAACACGCGATATTTCGTTAGCAGGTAGAATCTTAGCTAGTTTCTCAGCTTACCTAAAGGATGACCAGCGGTTAAATGACGCACTTGGTGAACTTGGTGCCCTAGCACAAACGCCGGAAGCAAATATTATTAAGCTACCGAATATCAGTGCCTCTGTACCGCAGTTGAAAGCGGCCATAGCAGAATTACAGGAGGCAGGATTTGAGCTCCCAAACTACCCTACTGAGCCCGTTAACGAAGAACAAAAACTCATAAAATCTGCTTACGATAAAATAAAAGGATCGGCTGTTAATCCTGTATTACGTGAAGGAAATAGCGACCGCCGCGCACCTAAGGCTGTCAAGCAATATGCAAGGAAACATCCACACTCTATGGGTATATGGAATGCTGACAGTAAGTCACACGTATCTAGCATGAGTGAAGGTGATTTTTACGGATCAGAGGTGAGCACCACTTTATCTGAATCAGGAGTCGCTTCTATAGTATTGCGCAAGAATGATGGGACAACTGCGGTGCTAAAAGATGGAATAGCCTTGCAGAAAGGTGAAATCATCGATGCTGCTAGCATGAGCATGTCAACGCTTAAGAAGTTTTTAGCAGCGCAAATTAAAGAGGCCAAAGAGCAAGATGTTTTGTTCTCCCTGCACATGAAAGCTACCATGATGAAGGTCAGTGACCCCATCATATTCGGGGCTTGCGTAGAAGTATTCTTCGCAGGAGTATTTGATACCTATTCTACTGAATTCCGTGAGCTAGGCGTTGATGTCCGTAACGGACTTGGTGATGTGTATGCTAAAATCGCGACCCTATCTCAAGATAAGAGAACTGAAATTGAGCATGCACTCGATGCTGCCATTGCAAATGGTCCAGGTTTAGCCATGGTAAACTCTGACAAAGGAATCACCAATCTACATATCCCAAGCGATGTTATTATTGATGCTTCCATGCCTGCCATGATCAGAACCTCTGGCCAGATGTGGGATAAGGAAGGAAAAGGGAAAGACACTAAAGCTGTTATACCGGACCGTTGCTATTCCGGAATTTATCAAGCCACTATAGATTTCTGTAAAGAAAATGGCGCACTTGACCCAACTACAATGGGAAGTGTCAGTAATGTCGGTTTAATGGCGCAGAAGGCGGAAGAATACGGATCGCACGATAAGACATTCCAACTAGATACAGCAGGTACCGTCGACGTTTTGGTCAATGGGATAGCTGTACTCTCACAAACTGTGGAAGCTGGTGACATCTTCCGTATGTGTCAAGTAAAGGATGCACCTATTATGGATTGGGTAGCGTTAGCCATTAGGAGAGCACGTGCCACAGGAAATCCAGCTGTATTCTGGCTCGACGAAACACGAGCTCACGACGCACAGATTATTAAAAAGGTTGAGATGTACCTGCCTTTGCATGATTCAGATGGTTTAGACCTCTTTATTATGGCACCAAATGAAGCCACTATTTTCAGCTTAGAGCGTATTGTTCAGGGCTTAGATACGATCTCTGTCAGTGGTAACGTACTGCGTGACTATCTCACAGATTTATTTCCGATTCTTGAAGTAGGAACTTCAGCAAAAATGCTGTCTATCGTACCGCTTATGAACGGTGGCGGACTTTTTGAAACTGGCGCAGGTGGTTCTGCACCAAAGCATGTCCAACAATTGACTGCGGAAAACTATTTGCGATGGGACAGCTTAGGCGAATTCCTTGCACTAGGAGTAAGCTTAGAACACTTCGCAGAAAAGGATGGTAATCGTAAGGCGGCTATTCTTTCAAAAACATTAGACGATGCAACCTCTAAATTTTTAGATACTGACAAGAGTCCAACGCGAAGAATAGGTGGAATTGATAATCGTGGGTCCCATTATTATTTGGCCATGTATTGGGCACAAGAATTGGCAAGTCAAAATGACCATGCCGAATTAAAAGCACAATTCACCCCACTCTCTGAAGCGCTTACACAAAACGAAACTAAAATTATCGAAGAGTTGATCGCCGTGCAAGGGAAACCTGCTGATATAGGGGGCTACTACCATATGAATGACGCGCTTGCCACCTCAATAATGCGTCCTTCGTCCACGTTAAATTCAATCATTGATCATTTTTAACTGAGTAAGAGTGTCAAAAAAAATCCGGGATTACTTAGCTTTTTTTTGATCTAAACGTTAACGTTGTTTCTTCAAAGCAAACAACAAGGGAATATATAATCTCTTCGCCCAACTTAACTCGTCGTGAGCAGCCCCTTGAAACTTTTTAGTGCTCCAGTTAACATCTTTTTGAAATCCGTTCAATTCTAGAATGCTATCTACCTGCATTTGAAACGGCTCATACATCTCATCTAAGGTTTCTGTACCGTAGTCGAAATAGATCTTCCCTACTCTATCCTGCTTGATGTTATCAGCGATATAGGATTGAAATACTTTAGGCGCATCTGCGTTTGGAGCGTAGCCGCCAGGCCAGTGTGTGCTCATGCATATAGCCGATCCGAAAATGTTGGGATACTCTCCTATAGCATACATACTCATTAGACCACCCATGGAGCTCCCTGCAATTACAGTAGCGCTTTTATCTTCATTGACATGGAACGATTCATTTATAACGGGCATTACCTCTTCAATGATATAAGAAAGATAGTCGTCGCTTTTAACATTAAAAACACCATCTGAACTGTAATCCTTCGATATGTCAGCCATCATAGAATCTGAAAAAGCGACATTTAATTCGTTGTAAGGTTTCTGAGGAAAGTACTCGAAACTCCGCTGCTGACCGCCGTTATGAAGTGCTACCACTATGGTCGGCAGTATTTCGTTCAACCCCATTAAACTGTCTATGACCTCGTCTACGCGCCATTCCTTATGGTTCCATGCGTTCGAAGCGTCAAACAGCATTTGGCCATCATACATATATAATACTGCATGTTTACGTTTAGAGTCATAGGTAGAAGGCAACCAAACCTGTAAGGGCCTGTTAGAAATATAAGCACTTACGAGTTCATCCGTCTGCAACAATACGCCCTTAGCAGGACCCTCTATCGTATCCCATGCAATACCCTGATGATCACTCCCACTGAAATCATTGGAAAAGTTACACGAACCCAGCATAATACTTAAAACAATGATCCCTATGAGTTTAGATCTATTCATTACTTCAATTCAATAATTAAGGTTTCCATGGGTCCGACTGTCAATCCATCTAATAAATTGATGGTTTCTCCTGTGATTAAGTTTAAACCTGTTTTCGAACCATCAATACCTTGACTGTATCTTGCCACATTCAATTCTTTAGATATTTCGTTTCTATTTGCCACTACCATGATCCGTTCAAGTTCAAATGATCTGAAGTACACGTAGACTTCGCTATTAGGTATATAATGCAGGAGCTCGCCGGAGTGTAATGCCCGACTATCTCTTCTAATTTTCGATAATAATTTTATCCAACTTTGCGCTTCTAGTTGCTGACTGGTAAGACCCTTTCCAGAAAAAGCATTCACTTGATCATCCTGCCATCCACCGGGAAAGTCTGTTCTTATAACGCCATGGTCATCAGAGTCACGGTTCGTCATGAGTATTTCCGTTCCATAAAATATTTGCAGCGTACCTCGAGTAGTAAAGTAAAGACTCATGGCCATTTTCCAATGATCGAAATTCTCCTCCAATTGAGTAAAAATTCTACTCATATCATGATTATCCGGGAAAATCATGATGTTATTGACATCACCATACTTATAATCATTTGCAAGGCTCTCGTATATTTTAGTCATGCTTGATCTCCATCCTTCTTCTCCTTGTAAACCTTCTACAATAGCTGTCTGAAGTGGAAAGTCCATGACAGATGGCAGATAACTTTGGTAGTCATCTTGTCTTTTCGCATCTGCTTGCCAATAACTAATCAATCCTGGATCACTGACCCACTCCTCACCTACAATATTAAGATTGGGGTATTCCTCCAAAATAGCTTTGGTCCAATTAGATAAAAACTCCTTGTTTGGATAAGACCACGTATCCATTCTAATTCCATAAAGGTCTAAATATTCCACCCACCATATAGAGTTTTGAATCAAGTATCTGGCCAACTTTGGGTGGGCCTGGTTTAAATCGGGCATGGTTTCTACAAACCATCCATCCGTAAATTGCTTACGATCTACCTCCGCAGCATGAATATCAAACCTACTGACTTTCATATGGTTAGTCTGCGTAAAATCTTCCCATTGGTTCACCCAATCCTCTGATGGCAAATCGGACATCCAAGAATGATGACTGCCAATATGGTTCGCAACTTGGTCCATAATTAGACCTATACCCTTTTGTTTTGCCTCTGAGCTCAACCTTTGATAATCTTCATTAGATCCAAATCTTTCATCTACTTTATAAAGATTTGTCATAGCATAACCGTGGTAGCTGTAATCAGGCATGTCGTTTTCAAGAACAGGATTTAACCATAGACCTGTAACACCTAGATCTTGGAGGTAATCCAAGCTTAATCGTACCCCTTCTATATCTCCACCATGTCGTCCACCTAGCTTAGTTCTATCAGATTTCTCCATGCCAATAACATTATCATTTGACTGGTCCCCATTTCTAAACCGATCTGGCATTAAAAGGTATATGAAGTCCGCTGAAGAGAATCCATTTCTGTCTGCACTCCCCGTGCGACGATCAAAAATGTCTACAAAAAGAGCTCCCTTGAGTTTTCCATTCGGAATTCTAAACGAAATTTTATGTGAACCTGTTTTAGTCGTGGTGGCAATGACAGCAGTCACAAATAGATAATTCTTACTATCTAGACTTTCAGAGCCGATGATTTTTAATGATTTAGATTCCGCTTTGAGATCAGCAATATCGCTACCATACACCATGAACTCGACGGTATCCATGGACATACCCACCCACCACGAAGCAGGTTCAATTTTGGACAATATTTGCGCATTTACCGTTATTCCAGTAAGCAGCAGTATCAATATGACTGTGTTTTTCATTTCCATGTGATTATATCGTCACTAAAATACAACCCTTGGGCTTTGCGTAGTGCTCATTTGTTAAGGACCCCTTAGTTTTGCATAAAACCTGAGCAAATGTCCAAGCTTAAATTACAAGAAGAAGTTTTGCACGCCCTAGAGGTGAATGAAATGATACCATTTACAAAGAATCAGCTACAATTGGTCAGTGCTCTAAAAAGCGGACAGAACCATTGGATGTGTTATACGACGTCCGATGATTGGGTTGCACCAATTACTGCTACCATCATTCATAAGCTGCGCTACAGTCACGAAGATGTCGCTAGAGCTCTTATTCTGGTAGAGAATGACGTGAGGGTAACGCAGTATTTGGAATGTTTTGAGAAGCTTGGTAAACACACAGATTTAAGAGTTTGGGGTGCTTTCCCTGGACCACCTGTTCTGAAACAGAAAGAAAATATATATTTTGGAACAGATGTAGTTATTGCGACTTCAAAAGGTCTTAATAATCTATTAAATATTGAAGGGTTTAATAGTGCCTCCGTCCAAACACTTGTTGTAGACCGAGCAGATCAACTCATGAAAGTGGGTGTCACGGGCTATACACAAAGAATTGCTGATAGCATACCTGAAAAGCAACGCGTTATTATCTCGCCACCTGCCGTAAAAGGAGTTCAGACCTACATGGATAAATATGCTTTTCCATTTATATCCATGGATCAAGTCTCCGAAGATAATGAGCTAGCCCAATAATTTTATCCTTGCATCTGGCCAATACCCAGAGTTTCTTGCAGGATGTTTTTCACTCAATTTGGTCAAGCTCTCATTCCACCATGCCGAGCAATCTTCTAGTAATTCACTCGCGCTTGAACTCGCTACTGGAACTTCTCTGACATCCACATAAGCATTGATGGAGGTTTCCTTGCATATGAACCATAGATGTTTGAGGAAACTTACTCCTGGAGGATATCCAGTTATAGCGTTGTCAAAATGCAAAGACCACTGATAAATATTAAAGTTATGCTTGGCCGACTCATGGAACATCCCTGGCTTCAAGGGTAGCAATAATGGTCCTTCCCAAGAAGTTCCCTCAGGGAAAATCACCACCTTTTGGCCGGAATGAATGGCATTAACTATGCTTTCTCTAGTTTGCGACCTGCTTTCTTTACTCTCTCTATTCACCCACAACACGCCCAGCGCTCGACCGGCAAAACCAAAAACTGGCCAAGACCTAACTTCTATTTTACCCACAATGGTAAACAACTCTGAAGTTGGGATAAATAATACATCTAAATAAGAGCGGTGATTTGCCATGATCAACCCTGGACCAATACCCTCCATCTTTGGACCATGTACCTTAACGCCGATTGCTCTTAATAAACTACCCTTTAGAAGCATAAAAATAGCATGGGCCGTTTCCCTGGTAGCAAATGGCATAAGCACGGCCAGAATGGAAATACCCAAAAGGAGGATAATGAAAATTAGAATTATTCTGAAAAATGCTCGTATAGTTCGCATAAAATAAATATACCTTTTAATTAATGTCCGCGATACTTCTGAATTTCGCGTCAGTATAACCAGTCTCTTATCTATTTACAAGTCTAGAAATTCCATCTATCGTTGAAAGTGTCTTTTATATCTACCCCTAATTTAAATTTAAACCCGGGGGTCGCGTTTTGTGGCTCAAGCATAAAATATACCCCAAAACGCGTTGGAGTATCCCATAATTTCACCTTACGTTCTAATCCAACGAAAGACTCCAAATGAAAAACGTCTTCATTTGGAACAGCTAGAAATGAGGCTCCAAAGGCTGTGCCTAATTTAAGTTTTCTCAACAATGGGATTTTATTCAAGAAGAATCCATCAAAATGATGCATGAAAGCACCGGTAACATACACATTTGGGGAAGCGAATGTGCTGTCTAAAGTTTGATAAGTATAGAGCGGATGGGTGAATAGAAAATAGTCACCTCCGCGGAACCATTTATGTTCTATGAATCTAACCGTCGAAGCATCATTTATAAATCCACCTGAACCTACGCGATAAAAGGAAGTACCAACGCTACCAAACCGCAGCATATCTTCCATTAGGAACTCATACTTTGTAAAACTCACATCACTACCAAAGATATCTGGTATACCCTGTTTCAAGATGAATTTGAAATCTGGCCATTTACTTGACAGGACTATTTTCTGTCGTCCCTTCAAGTAATAGCGCTGGTAGGGACGAATAAGAACTTCAATCCCGAGTTGTGCCACTGTATAGTTATCAAAAGAAGCAGGCTGATTTCTAGCGCCAAACAATTCATTCGTCCAATCAGCAAATTGGAGATCCTTGATACTTTCTCTTTGGCTATATTCTAGACCTAATCGAGTATAAAAGCCATTAATCCATTCATAACTATGGTAGCTTTCTACAAAGGTCTTTCTGATAAAATTTGATCTTGCAAAGATTCCAGCTAAATCAACACTTTGAGTGATT
>CAJWFD010000018.1 GCA_913031435.1 uncultured Cryomorphaceae bacterium | reverse complement strand
ATGAACAAGCAGCATTGGAACACAGTTATTGCTGAAGAATATGCCGATTGGGAGCTTATACAAGATCTCGTAAAAACAAGCTATCAACTTGTACGTCAAAAGCTTCCAAAGAAAGTACAAGAAGGCCTCAGATAGCCTATTTTTGCAACCTATGAAAAACATTCGCAACTTCTGTATCATCGCCCACATTGACCATGGAAAGTCAACTTTAGCGGATCGATTATTAGACGCAACGCAATCCGTGACCAATCGTGAGAAGCAAGATCAGCTTTTAGATACTATGGATCTTGAGCGCGAACGGGGCATCACGATTAAATCTCATGCTATTCAGATGTACCATGAAAGGGATGGCGAAAAGTATACTATCAACTTGATTGATACACCAGGACATGTTGATTTTTCATACGAAGTATCCCGTTCAATAGCTGCCTGTGAGGGAGCGCTGCTGATCGTAGATGCGGCACAAGGAATACAAGCACAGACTATTTCTAATCTTTATTTGGCCTTAGAGCATGATCTTGAAATCATTCCAATTCTAAATAAAATTGACCTTCCAAGTGCTAATCCTGAAGAGATAGGAGACCAGATTATAGACTTGATCGGCTGTAAGCGAGAAGATATTTTACTTGCCTCTGCAAAAACAGGAAAAGGTGTTCCAGAAATTTTAAATGCAATTATAGATCGTGTTCCAGCTCCAGAAGGAGATCCTGATGCACCTCTTCAGGCATTGATATTTGACAGTCATTACAATCCGTTCAGAGGTATAGAAGCTATTTTCAAAGTAGTCAATGGCACCATAACGAAAGGGCAGCGCGTAAAATTCATGTCGACTGGCAAGCAATACGAGGCAGACGAGATTGGGGTTAACCGGATCAAACAATTCCCCATGAATGCAATTAGCACGGGAGATGTAGGCTATATTATATCGGGCATCAAGGAAGCAAAAGAGGTAAAAGTTGGTGACACCATTACCGGAATAGACAATCCCGCAACCATAGGAATAGATGGTTTTGAAGAAGTTAAGCCCATGGTATTCGCAGGGATATACCCTGTAGAAACAGAGGAGTTTGAAGAGCTTCGTGCTTCATTAGAGAAATTACAACTAAATGATGCATCTCTTACTTTTGAGGCGGAAACCTCTGTAGCCCTCGGGTTTGGATTCCGTTGTGGGTTCTTAGGGATGCTGCATATGGAAATCATTCAAGAGCGTCTAGAACGAGAGTTCAATATGACCGTTATTACCACGGTTCCTAACGTAAGCTATAAGGCGTACTTAAAAAACGATACTGAAACTGCCGTTTGGGTACAAAATCCGAGTCACTTCCCTGATCCAACTAAGATGGAACGTATGGAAGAACCTTTCATACGTGCACAAATCATTACAAGTTCTGATTTCGTGGGAGCCGTAATGAGTTTATGTATTAATAAAAGAGGCGTTATCACAAACCAAACCTACCTCACTAGTGATCGTGTGGAGCTCAGTTTCGATATGCCACTAGCTGAGATTGTTTTTGATTTTTATGACCGACTCAAGACTATATCTAAAGGATATGCTTCTTTTGACTACCATCCTATAGGATACCGTGAAAGTCACCTTGTGAAGGTGGATGTAATGCTAAATGGCGATCCAATTGACGCCCTATCTGCATTGATTCACCGGGACAATGCCCACAATATCGGGAAGAAAATGTGTCTCAAACTTAAAGAGCTGATTCCTCGTCAACAGTTTATGATCGCTATACAAGCTGGTATTGGCAATAAGATTGTTGCTAGAGAGACGCTGAGTCCGTTGCGCAAGGATGTGACAGCGAGGTGTTACGGTGGTGATATTTCTCGTAAACGTAAACTCTTAGAGAAGCAGAAAAAAGGGAAAAAACGTATGCGTCAACTAGGTAATGTTGAAATTCCTCAAAGTGCCTTCTTGGCAGTGTTAAGGCTAGACGAATAAACGAAAACTCTTGCATATTGGAACCTACAATCCAAAAGCTTCAGGGCGTATTGCTTTGCAGTATAAAAATTCGTACGGCACGATTTTCTTTCAACCCAGTAAAGGCTTGAGATTTATTAATGCCGCAACTTCACCAGTAGCGACCTAATCTCACTCCGAGATTTTGATCGATAGCCCGTTAGATGCATCGGATAATCCATCTTTCACGTTTAGACAGCGTTTAAAGTAGCTCACGAAAATGAACACTTTGAATATCTTAGTTACCTACGATATATTTGCCTAAAAGGACTCAGTAAAGACATTAGTGTCGGGTTCAATAATATGGAGGGTTGATGTTACAAAGTCCATAAACGTTCCGTAATCATCTGCATTTCAACAGCTAGACGCTCGTTATAAGAACGATAATTCCAGCTCGAAAGAGGAATTCCTATATCTCAAAAGAAATAGTTTTTCTGCTAAAAAAAAGCCCCAAAGCTTAAAGCTTTAGGGCTTTTTATAAGAGCATCCGCCTTAAGGCGACGTTTGTTTTATTTGTTACTGCTTAAGGAGGCAAACAGATAATCTCTATTCATACGGGCAATGTTCTCTAAAGAAATTCCCTTGGGACATTCCACCTCACAAGCACCTGTATTTGTACAATTACCAAAACCTTCTAAATCCATCTGGTTTACCATGCTTAACACACGATCTCTAGCTTCAGGCTGTCCTTGCGGCAATAATGAAAACTGGCTCACTTTTGCAGATACAAACAACATGGCTGAAGAGTTTTTACAGGTAGCAACACAGGCACCACAACCTATACAAGTTGCCGCATCAAATGCTCGATCAGCGTCATTTTTACGCACAGGGATTGAATTCGCATCGATTGTATTACCTGAAGTGTTCACGGAAATATAACCTCCTGCACGCTGTATTCTGTCAAACGACGTACGATCTACCATCAGGTCTTTAATGACTGGGAACGCTTTTGCACGAAACGGTTCGATATAAATAGTGTCGCCTGAGCTAAACTCGCGCATATGCAACTGACAAGTAGTCACTTTGCGACCGGGTCCGTGCGCTTCTCCATTTATAAATAAGGAACACATACCGCAAATACCTTCACGACAGTCATGGTCAAACACAACGGGCTCTACACCATTTTCGATGAGTTCCTCATTTAAAAAATCCAACATTTCAAGGAAGCTCATGTCATCTTCCACCCCCGAAATTGGGTATGTTTTCATTTCACCCTTAGCTTCAGGGCCTGCTTGACGCCAGATTTTCAACGTTAGATCCATAGGCTATTATTTATAAGAACGAGTCTTCAATTCAACATTATCAAATACCAGGTTTTCCTTGTGTAGCTTGGCTTCTGACGGCACACCAGTGTATTCCCAAGCAGAAACGAATGTAAAGTTTTTGTCATCTCGAAGCGCTTCACCTTCCTCACTGCGGTATTCCATACGGAAGTGACCACCACAACTTTCATTGCGTTCTAGTGCATCCTTCGCCATTAATTCTCCTAATTCCAGGAAATCAGCGACTCGGCCGGCTTTGTCCAATTCCGGATTCATTCCTTTCGCAGAACCCAACACACGTACGTTGTTGTAAAACTCCTCGCGTAAAGCTTGAATATCCTCAATGGCTTGTTCTAAACCTTCCTTATTACGAGCCATTCCAACTTCGTTCCACATGATCTTACCTAGACGCTTATGGAAGAAATCGACAGATTTTGTACCGTTAACATTTATGAATTTATCAGTACGATCGCGACAAATCATTTCCGCCTCTTCAAATTCTTTCGAGTCCGTAGAAATCGTTCCTGTACGAATGTCATTAGATAAAAACTCTCCAACAGTATACGGAGCTACGAAGTATCCATCGGCTAAGCCCTGCATTAAAGCAGATGCGCCTAGTCTATTTGCACCATGGTCAGAGAAATTCGCCTCACCCAATGCAAAACAACCTGGAATTGAGGTCATTAAATTATAATCTACCCATAGTCCACCCATCGTATAGTGAACCGCGGGATAAATCATCATGGGTTCCTTGTAAGGATTAGATGCGGTAATTTTCTCATACATCTGAAAAAGGTTACCATACTTTCCTTCAACCACTTTCTCTCCTAGTGCTTTAATTTCAGCATCAGAAGGATTAGTCAAACCTTTGACATGAGACTCTTCGCGTCCAAAACGCATGAACGCCGCAGCGAAATCCAAGTATACTGCTTCACCAGTCTTGTTGACGCCATAACCCTCGTCACAACGCTCCTTAGCTGCACGAGATGCTACATCACGTGGAACAAGGTTGCCAAAAGCTGGATAGCGACGTTCTAAATAGTAATCGCGATCTTCTTCTTTAAGATCTGTAGGATGTAATTTACCGGCTCTAATTGCCAAAGCATCCTCTTTTTTCGCTGGCACCCAGATTCTACCATCATTTCGAAGTGACTCAGACATAAGTGTCAACTTACTCTGATTTTCACCACTAACAGGAATACAGGTTGGGTGTATTTGTGTAAAACATGGATTAGCTACATGAGCTCCCTTACGGTGAGCTTTCCATGCTGCGGTAACGTTAGACCCCATTGCATTTGTGGAAAGGAAAAACACATTTCCATAACCACCTGTACACAATAAGACTGCATGGGCACTATGTCGTTCAAACTCTCCAGTCACCAAGTTTTTCGCAATAATACCGCGAGCCTTACCATCAACTTTTACCAACTCTTGCATCTCATGACGAGCATACATTTTAACGCGGCCTTTGGCAATCTGGCGATTTAAAGCAGAGTATGCTCCCAATAGTAACTGTTGACCCGTCTGTCCTTTAGCGTAAAACGTACGGCTGACTTGAACACCACCAAAAGAGCGGTTATCGAGCAAACCACCGTAGTCACGAGCGAATGGAACACCCTGCGCTACACACTGGTCGATAATGTTTTTGCTTACCTCAGCTAGACGATGAACGTTAGCTTCTCTAGAGCGGTAATCACCCCCTTTAATAGTATCATAGAACAAGCGATGAACTGAATCACCATCATTCTGGTAATTCTTTGCCGCATTAATTCCTCCTTGTGCTGCAATAGAGTGTGCACGACGGGGTGAATCTTGAAAACAAAACGCCTTTACATTATAACCCATCTCTGCTAAAGATGCAGCAGCAGATGAACCAGCAAGGCCAGTTCCTACCACAATGACGTCCATCAAACGTTTATTTGCTGGAGACACTAAAGGAATCTCACCTTTGTGAGTTGTCCATTTTTCGGCCAATGGGCCTGCTGGAATTTTTGAATCTAATGCCATAAGGATTCTCGAATTATATGGATTGACCTGGTTGAACTACAAACAAGAAAACCGCCACAGCGATGAAACCTGCCGGCACAGCCCATGCAAATGCGCCCATCGCTTTCTTAATTATAGGAGTATATCTCGGATGGTTTACGCCTAACGTTTGGAATGCGCTTTGTACTCCATGACTCAAGTGAAAAGCCAGTCCTAAAAGTGCTACCACATAAAAAGCTGTATACCACCAGTTCTCAAAAGCTGTCACCGTAATCGTCCATAAATCCTTGTACTCGACTCCATCAACTTTGTAGGTTGGAACATAGCCAAAGTGCATCTCGTACCAGAAGCTTCTCATGTGTATGACGATAAAGAATAAGGTCAATGTACCGAGCAAAGCCATTTTGCGAGAGGCCCATGAGGCATTCGCAGATTGCTTTTCATAAGCATATTTAATAGGACGTGCAGCACGATTTTGACGTGCAAGCATTAAACCATCTACAGTATGCAGCAGAACCGCTAAGTACGTGACGTAAGACAAAATCTTCACTAATGGGAACGTGGTCATAAATAAACCATAAGCATTGAAAGCTTGTCGTCCTTCTTCACCGGTTACAAATAACTGGAGGTTTCCAAGTAGGTGACCTACGAGGAACGTACACAAGAACAAACCAGATGCTGCCATCCAGTACTTGCGCGCGAGAGAAGAGCCAAAAAGCCCTTTTGATATTGTTGCCATAAGCGAACTTAAAGTTTAATAGCCTAATTTTAACAAGTCAAATTTACGGCACAGACTTTTGTAATAACTGAATCTGTGACAAAAGAACCATTCTAAATTACATTAGTTCCATACATTATGAGATATCACAAACTTAGCAGCGAATTGTTTACAGAAAACCGAAAAAAATTCACTGAACGTCTGAAGCCAAAATCAATGGCTATATTCACCTCAAATGATGCTTACCCTACTAGTGCCGACGCACATTTGCCATTTAAGCAGCACAGTGATATCCTTTATTTAAGTGGAGCCGACCAAGAAGAAAGTATACTTGTATTATTTCCAGATGCACACAAAAAAGAACTGCGTCAGGTGCTCTTTTTAAAAGAGACTAATGATCTTATTGCGGTCTGGGAAGGTGCTAAGTACTCCAAAGAAGAGGCCTTTGAAATAAGTGGAATACAAACGGTTTTCTGGTTGACCGATTTCGATCGCGTGTTCCATGAAATGGCCGTCAATTCGGAGCGAATTTATATGAATGGCAATGAACATTTAAGAGCCCATGTAGACACTGAATTACGACATGATCGCATGAACAAGTGGATAAAAGAGACCTATCCAGCCCATGAGTTTGAGCGGAGTCAACCACTTCTTCATAAAGTCCGTGGGACGAAGAGTGAAAAGGAAATCGAGGTCTTGCGAATGGCAGCAGCAGTAACTAAAAAAGGCTACGAGCGTGTACTTAGATTTTTAAAACCGGGAGTTTGGGAGTACGAACTTGAAGCAGAATTCATGCATGAGTTCTTAGTAAATAGAAGCCGCGGTTTTGCTTACACTCCAATTATAGCGGCAGGAGGTAATGCAAACGTATTACATTATATCGAGAACAATGACCAGTGCAGTGAGGGTGAGTTAGTATTGTTTGATGTAGGTGCTGAATATGGCAATTACACCTGTGATGTAACCCGTTGCTTTCCTGTTAACGGAAAATTCACCGCACGACAGAAAGAGGTCTATAATGCTGTTTTACGCGTTCATGATGGCGCCATATCAATTCTACGACCAGGGATTATGCTTGATGCATTTCACACACAAGTTGGCGAAATGATGACGCAAGAATTGCTGGCTTTAGGACTGATTAGCACAAAAGATGTTGAAAACCAAGACCCTTCTTGGCCAGCCTACAAGAAGTACTTCATGCATGGTACCAGTCACTACTTAGGTCTAGACGTTCATGACTATGGACTGTGGACTGTTCCAGTAGAAGAAGGCATGGTCTTTACCGTTGAGCCGGGTATCTATATTCCCGAAGAGGGCTTGGGTATCCGCATCGAAGACGATATCGTAATTACTGCGGATGGACACGAAAACCTAACTCGTTCAATTCCTAAAACAGTCGATGAAATTGAAGCCTTCATGGCGAGCTAATGCCATTACTAGAATACCATCACTCCTATATTCATTATGAGTTCCGTGACCACCCAAAAGGAAATCACGGAACTCTTGTTTTATTGCACGGGTTCCTGGAGGATTCGCGCATGTGGAGGGGACTTACTCCATACCTAGAACATTTAGGGTCAGTCCTTATGATTGACTTGCCCGGACATGGGGAAACCTCCAGTTTTGGGTATGAGCATACCATGGATTTTATGGCTGGATGTGTTCGAGCTGTACTAGATGAGTTAGGTTTAACAAAATGCGTTTTACTTGGGCACAGCATGGGAGGGTACGCCGCTTTAGCTTTTGCTGAGTTGTATCCTAACTACTTAACGGGGTTAGGATTATTTTTTTCTACGCCTGAAGCTGACTCACCTGAGCGACTTGATATGCGCTTGCGTGCGGCTGAATTGGTCAAAAAAAATAAAAACGCCTTTATTCGCGCAGCAATTCCTCAGCTTTTTGACAGGGACACAAGAAGCTCCTTTAAAGAGGAGATATCTTCTCAAATTCAGGAGAGTTTAACACTAAGCACACAGGGTATACTCGCCTCCATAATGGGAATGAGATCTCGCCCCGACAGAATAAGCGTAATCCATCATCCCCCCTCACAACTTACCCCTAGTCGCATAGCTGTATTCGCAGGAAAAAAAGACACCGTCATCCCTTTTCAGAGGGTTCAAGACTGGTGGAGTATAGAAAGTGTTGGATATAGATATCTAAGTGATCACGGTCATATGGGTCATATTTCCGATTCGAAAAAGTGCGGAATGGCCATCGCAGAATGGTGGAAGACATTATTGACATAAAAAAGGCGCCCATATGGACGCCTTTTTTAAAACTATTAAAACCGATTTTAAACGACTCCCTGATCCAACATTGCATCAGCGACTTTTACAAAACCAGCTACATTCGCACCACTCACGTAATTAACGGTACCATCTTCTTGCGTACCGTATTTCGCACATGATGCATGTATGTCTTTCATTATTTTATGAAGATGACCGTCCACTTCTTCACGAGTCCAACTCATGCGAAGGCTATTTTGACTCATCTCTAAACCAGAAGTAGCGACCCCTCCTGCGTTAGATGCTTTTCCAGGAGAGAAAAGGACACCACTGGCTTGGAAAGCCTCAACTGCCTCTGGCGTGCAAGGCATATTCGCTCCTTCACCCAATGCTATAAGACCATTGCTTATAAGAAGTTTCGCATCATCTCCTTTTAATTCGTTTTGAGTAGCACATGGAAGTGCTACATCACAAGAAACACTCCAAGGGGTACCTGAAACAAAGGAAATATTATCAAAAGCGTCTGCCGCTTCATGTATACGTCCGCGACGAACATTTTTGAGTTCCATGACAAAAGCCAACTGCTCAGCGCTCAGACCATCATTGCAAACAATATGTCCTGACGAATCCGATAACGTAATCACCTTAGCGCCCAGTTCCATACATTTTTCGGCGGCATACTGTGCAACGTTTCCGGATCCGGAAATGACAACACGCTTGCCATTGAAAGTATCGCCCTTAACTGCTAACATTTCTTGGGCAAAATATACTGTTCCATACCCAGTTGCTTCAGGGCGCATCAAAGAACCACCCCAGCTCAGACTCTTTCCTGTCAGTACCCCAGTGAACTCGTTCCGAATTCTCTTGTATTGGCCAAACATATAACCAATCTCACGACCGCCTACACCAATATCCCCAGCAGGAACATCTGTATTAGGTCCTATGTGCCGGGAAAGCTCTGTCATAAAACTTTGACAGAAACGCATTACCTCCGCATCTGATTTTCCTTTGGGATCAAAATTAGCTCCGCCTTTACCGCCACCTAATGGAAGTGTCGTGAGTGAGTTTTTAAAGATCTGTTCAAATCCTAAAAACTTCAATACACTCAGATTAACAGTTGGGTGAAAACGAAGACCACCTTTGTAAGGTCCAATAGCGCTGTTGAATTCAACACGATAGCCTTTGTTCACATGTATATTGCCCTGATCATCTGTCCATGGTATTCTGAACATGATGGTTCTCTCTGGCTCAACAATGCGCTCTAGTAAGCTCTTGCCTTGGTATTTAGGGTTGTTTTCAATGAACGGAATCACAGATTCCGCAACTTCTTGTACCGCCTGCTTAAATTCAGGTTCGTTTGGGTTTGCCGCCTCGACTTTCGCGATAAACGCGTCGATTTGCGCTTGGTACTTAATGGACATAATTTGTGTTTCTATGGATAGGTTTACCAGACAAATGTAGAATAAATAGTCACCTCTACACTCTTGTTAGTTACAGTTTTACTGCAATACATGTGCGGCCCAACTCTGTCTAACAAACCCAAGTCCACAAGTATATTTAATCCATTGAAAAACAGTGTATTAATAGTGTTTAGTTTCGTTTTTAAATAAGAGGAATCTACTATTCTTCCATGAGGAAACTCTCGAATTAAGCGACCTTCAATGGACTTTCAGAGGTCTATCTTTTGCGTATTTTCAATCCACAGAGGATAAAATGTTGAAGTAAATGACTCTAATTGAACCACCAGACGGACAATTAGTTGCTCAATAAGTGAATTAGGACCCACGATATTGGGCTGAAAAAGAGCTCCAGGGAGCGCGTATCCTCACGGTTATAATTAAAGGCCTGGTTGACAGTGATGAGTGCACCACTTTTGGCCGCTGCCTCTATCACTAAGGTTGAGAGTGCCGCTCCGGCTATTAAGCGATTTCGAACAGGAAAGAAATTTATTAGACTTTCTTTATAGAACGATTGTTGCGTAAAACCGAGACTTTTTTTGACGATTATTAAGGCTTTTCAGGAAATGAAGAGCGAGTAAGTAATTCATATTGAGTTATTAACAGATTGTTATAAAATTTAACTCAATTAGACCATGTTATAAAATGAAGTTGTCCACATGTTTTGCATTTTTGTATATAACATGAAAATCGAGAAACTAATCTTACAGCGACTGCAAGACACCGGAAGGGTCCACCTTCCTGGGTGGGGATCTTGGTATCTCAAAGCGCAAGTTTCACGTTGGGATAGCGTAACTGGCACTGCGTTTCCAAAAGGAAAATACATTGCCTTTAACCCATCTATAGCAAGCATAGAAAACAGCCTAGTCTCGCTAGTAATGAAAGACTTGGGGAGTACCATGGAAATTGCAGAACAATGGATCAGTAGAAAAGTACAACAGTGGCAACAGTCTTTAGACCATGGAGCTGTTCTTATGCTCGATGGTATTGGCTCTTTTAGACCAAACGGAGCATTTCAGTCAGATGTAAATAGCTTAGATGCACAAAGTTTTGGACTTACCCCCATAATGCTTCATGCCATAAGTGAACCTAGCGCACTTCAATCGAAAGTTGTTGCGAGTCTGAAAATGGTGAGCGAGCAACGAGAACAAGGGTTACGTAATTGGCAAAAAGCGTCCGCTGCTGCTGCAGTCTCTCTTTTGTTTGGTTTAGGGATTTTTCAAAGCCCTTGGTCCACTCAAATGGCAGGTTGGTTTGCAACGCCCGTTGAATTTGAAGCTGCATCCGAAGTCGCTGTTCCTTTAGTTGATGTTGAAAACCACGCCAACGAAACTCCTGCAGTAACATCTTCAGAATCCAAAATCACTTCAAAAGCAGTTGTTAGTGCTACTAGGTTAGAAACCGGGTACTCTATAATTGTAGGATCATTTAAGGTAATTACGAATGCAAGCGATCTCGCGAATAAATTGAGATCTCAGGGACATTTAGTTACCCTTTTAGAAGGTTCTTTGATGAAGGTCGGTATCGGCTCCTTCGCATCACGGGATGAAGCAAAAACTGCCTTGAGTAAGGTGAAAGCTGATATTAATTCTCACGCTTGGATCTGCGCCTATTAAATTGGCTCAGCTACCTTTGTAGCAATTCTTTTATACTACTTCATGAGCACTGAAAAGACTTCAAACGACAGCTTGACAGTCATGACTCAAATAGTCATGCCTAATGACACTAACCAGATGAACAATCTTTTTGGTGGCCAATTATTAAGCTGGATGGACCGCTGCTGCGCCATTTCTGCACACAGACATTGTAAGCGCCAAGTGGTTACTTCAACCATTAATAATGTAACGTTCAAGAACGCTATTCCACACGGAGCAATTGTGACTATTGAAGCGAAGGTTTCACGAGCTTTCAGCTCCTCCATGGAAATTATTGCAGATGTCTTTCTTGAAGAGCAAAGACCTAACGGAGCCCGCATAAAAGCAAATGAAGGGATTTTCACGTTTGTTGCGGTGGATCAGTTAGGAAATCCGATAAATGTACCTCCTGTAACACCTGAAACTGAATTAGAGAAGGAGCGCTATGCTGCTGCTTTGCGCAGAAGACAGCTTGCGCTAATCATTGCAGGAAAAATGGCCCCAGAGGATGCCTCTGAACTTAAGGCGTTGTTTTATCCCGAAGCATCTGCTCAATAGCAGAAAGAACTTCACTAACCAAGAGTTTATTCATGGGATTAGGCAGAAACGGTAACTTTTTACCATGCTTACTCATGGGGGTCCATATACTTTTGCTGATTACTTCTTTTTGCGCTGATCTAACTGGCCATGGAGCAAACCCCAAGTTTGGATGAGTAGCACCCCAAAAACTCACCAGTGGTGTGTCTAGTAATGCCGCCGCATGCATAAACCCCGTATCACCGCTCACTACTATGGCGGCATCCCTTATTAAGGACAATCCTAAAGCAACTGAATACGAGGTTGCATCTATTAGGTAGTCAAACTCTTCAGCAAGTTCATGGGCCAATTTCTGATCTCCGGGTCCACCCAACAATACCATCGGGTTTGTGCCCAATGCCACATTTGAAATGATCTCCTGCCATTGGGTTAGGGACAGGCGTTTCCCAGCGTGAGATCCTCCAATCACAAAGACCAAAGCATTTTTAATTGTCTCATTTTCAGGCAACCTTAAGGACAATTCCATAGGAAGTATTCCATCTGCTAGCCATGGCGATGCTGCGTGAGCATAGCGCTCTACAACGGGCTGAATTTTAAACGATGGTGATTTCGTAATAAGCAATAACCATCGTTTGAGATAAGGCTTATGAAAAGTAGAAACCCGAAGGCCTAGTTTTCTTGTGAAAGATCTAGACTGGTAGGTTCCCTGTAAATCAATTACAGCATCGTAACGCCATTTACTATGTTCAATAAGGTCAGCGTAAGATTCCTCCCAAACCAGCAGCTCATCCACACCGGGAAGCAACTCAGCTACGCCAATGTGACTACCCTTAACTACAAGTGTCAAACGATGGCCACAAGATGACAAGTACTGTAACACAGGGGAGGTTAGTAGTAAGTCACCAATAGCGGAAAATCGAATAATTAGTAGACGCTGACCCATTACAAGAACTCTATATAGTTAAAGGAATACGCCACACTGTAAATCATCAACAGGAGAAAACCGATTTCTACCCAGCCCTTTTGTTTAAAATAATACATAGCATAAGACGCTTGATAACTTAGACCCAAGAGCACCAAAACAAAGCCACCTTCACCTCCAATTAGGAAGGCAAATAACACACCTAGCAACGTCCATATCAAAGCCAACAGAGATCGTGATTTATTTAGGTTATCCGCCTTTCTGTAGAATATCATGAATTGATTTAAAGTGAGTAGCAAGAACAGCGCGGGAACTACCCACCATTCCATGGGAACTTCCTGAATTTCCGGAGTCCTATATTGAAAATCGGGGAAGAAATTTCGAGACAACAACAGCGGCAATATGATCACTAAACCAAATCCGAATATCCACTGTAAAATATTGGCCAGCTGAGGCTTTCCTACTATTATTAGCGCAACAAACGAGGCTACACCAATAAACCATGCGTCGTGAGAGAAGAATATAATTGTCAAAGCAGAAAGCATGGCGCTGTGAAAAATCCATACCGGATTACGTCTTCGTCGAAAATTTTCAGTGAATTGCCAGTTAGATTCTAATACCAGCGCTGCCACTAAAAACGTATGACTTACAAATTCGCTAGACCATAAAATAACAAATAACACTGCGACTAAAAACCTGAATTGCGATCCCTTAAACGTCCACCTGTCCTTGAAAAACATCCAACACAATAATCCAGTAAAGAAGAATATAAATAAGAAAAAGACATGATCTCGGCGGCTGTCCCCAGAGGTCACGACCACACCAATAACGCAGACCAACACCAGAGCGAAAAGGCGTAAACCAGAATAAGCGTCAATCTTTCTAAAGTAGCGAAGGAGCATTGGGTTTTCTGTATTATTTTAGCAGCATTAAATGCTCTAGCTATGTTAAGAAATTTCTTTGAAGGCTTAGGTGATATTTTCACCGCAAGTTTCAAAATACTTCCAGTTATTGGAGATCAAGTAAACCGTATTTTCATGTTGGTTATAGCCAGCGGACTAATATACTGGGTTTTACAAATGAGAAAACACAAAGCCAAAGGCGAAAAATAAAATTCTCAACACATAAACAAAAAGCCCCTGCTCACGCTGGGGCTTTTTGTTTTACTGCAACTGGCCGAGTTCACTTCGCTAGCTAAATCAGGGTTTATAAATCGAAGCCTATGTCTTTGCGGTAATTAATCCCTTCATAGCACACCTCGTTTAATGCCGCATAACTTTTCTCTAAGGCCTCCTCTTTGGATCCACCAAAACTAGTAAATGCCATTACCCTACCTCCTGCTGTAGTGATTTCAGCTCCAGATGCGGTACCTGCATGGAAAACCATGGTATTTTCAAAATCGCGTAGTCCCGTGATGACCTTTCCTTTTTCGTAAGCTCCAGGATATCCACCACTTACTGCCATGACCGTAACGGCAGTTTTTGGGTTGAACTTTATTTCTATTTGATCCAGGGTACCATTACCCATGGCTATAAAAAGATCAATTAGATCTGTTTCCAATCGTGGAATCACAACTTCCGTTTCAGGATCCCCCAACCTAACATTATACTCAATCACCTTAGGTCCTTTTTCGGTGTTGATTAATCCGAAAAAGACAAAACCTTGATAGGGTAAATCATCCTTTACAAGCCCCTGAATCGTAGGCTCTATTATTTCTTTGATTGTTTTTTCACGCAAGGAATCTCCAAAAAATGGCACCGGGCTTATCGCTCCCATACCACCGGTATTCAATCCGGTATCTCCTTCTCCAATCCTCTTATAATCCTTCGCTTCAGGAAGCAAAACGTAACCGCCCTGGCCATCGGTGAGCGCAAAAATACTGAATTCTATACCTGCTAAAAACTCTTCAATTACCACCCTGGATGACGCATCGCCAAATTTAGCATCCACGAGCATATTTTTCAACTCTTGTTTGGCCTCCGCTAAGTCTTCAATAATCAAGACTCCCTTTCCGGCAGCAAGACCGTCAGCTTTAAGAACATATGGAGCATCTAAGGTTTCTAAGAATGCTTGGCCACTGTCTAAAGTATCTTTAGTAAACGTCTGGTAGAGGGCTGTTGGAATATGATGTCGCATCATAAACTTCTTAGCGAAGTCTTTGGATCCTTCAAGCTCAGCGGCCGCTTGACGAGGCCCTACGACAATAAGATCTGATAGTTCGTTATCGGATTTTAGTTCATCATGAATACCTGCTACTAAAGGGCCTTCAGGCCCAACTACAACCATATCAATACTGTTGGACTTTACAAAAGCTCCTACCGCTTTTGAATCGTCAATGGCAAGGTTATGTACATTTGTACCTAAACGGCCTGTACCAGCGTTGCCAGGAGCTATAAATAGGTTGTTACACTTCTTACTCTCCTTGATTTTGTACGAAAGTGCATGCTCACGACCACCGGAGCCTAAAACCAATACATTCATTGTTGTGGGATTCATAATGTAAAAATAACCAGAAATGGTGGGTTACAATAATTTAAGATTCACGAGCGTACAACCATGCGGCAAATTCGCGTAACGGCTCTAGTTGTGCTTTTGGCATATCCACTTTACTCAAAGCCAATAGGGATAACTCATAGTAATGGGCCACTTGCTCTTTGGCATATACATCCACTCCTAGTGCCATGTATAATTCCTGAAATGCCTCCACTTTCTTTTCTTCCGTGGTCATCTTCGCTAAGGCTGCAAAATCTACACCTTCTATCCTAGAACGTTTTTCCGCTTCAATCCACAGTAAAGTCTTCTTATTGCTGATGATGTCACCACCTACCTGCTTTCCAAATTTTTCCGGATCACCATACACATCCAAATAGTCATCCTTAATCTGAAAGGACGTTCCTAGTAACATGGCAAATTCATACAATGCATTAGCATCAGTTACCGTAGCGCCACCCACCAAAGCACCCACTTTCATTGCGCAACCAAGAAGAACAGACGTTTTGAATTGAATCATTTTTATATAAGCATCCGCAGCAACAACGTCCATAGATTCGAAATCCATATCCATCTGTTGGCCTTCGCATACCTCTAAGGCCGTTTGAGAAAAAGTCGACAACACCTCTGGCAGCACGGAAGCATCACATTGCGCAACATACTGGTACGCTTTTACGAGCATACCGTCACCAGAAAGGATTCCTACATTATTATCCCATTTATTATGCACGGTAGTCATGCCTCTGCGAATAGGGGCATCGTCCATAATATCGTCATGTATCAACGAAAAATTATGAAACAGCTCTACAGCTATGGCTTGAGGCATTGCTTTCGAAGGCGATCCATAGATTCCTGCACCCATGAGGCTCAAAATAGGGCGCAAACGCTTTCCACCAAGTCCCATAATGTAATGCATGGGATCATATAACTTTGCAGGGGTTTTACCCAGGTTTAGTTGGTCAAGTTCAGCCTGAAAAAGCTGTTGTAAAGCTGCAAGTTTTAGCATATTACTTTAGAAGTTTAAGTAAGTACTGTCCATACCCGCTTTTAACGAGGGGCTGGGCTATTTCTCTCAGCTGTGTGGCATCTATAAAACCTTGCTCGTAAGCAACCTCTTCAATACAGCCCACCTTTAAACCTTGACGCTCTTCTATCACCTCAACAAACTGTCCCGCTTGTTGAAGACTTCCGAAGGTACCTGTATCGAGCCATGCGGTTCCACGGTCTAATACGCCTACTTCTAAGGCACCCATCTCTAAGTAGATCTTATTAATGTCTGTAATTTCCAATTCTCCCCTAGGACTAGGTTTCAAATCCTTAGCAATAGCTACTACGCGGTTGTCATAAAAATACAAACCAGGCACAGCATAGTCACTCTTGGGGTCTTCTGGCTTTTCTTCAATAGATAGGGCCTTCATATTTTGGTCAAATTCTACCACTCCATAGCGATGCGGATCACTCACTCTGTAAGCGAATACTACACCTCCTGAAGGATCCTTGCTGTCGTTAAGGACTTGGGCCATAGAGGAGCCGTAGAAAATATTGTCTCCTAAAATTAATGCAACGCTTTCGTCCCCTATAAACTCAGCCCCAAGAATAAAGGCCTGGGCTAATCCCTCAGGGTTTTCTTGAATCGTGTACTGAAAATCACAACCCAGCTGACTGCCATCACCTAAAAGCTTCTCAAACAATGGAGCGTCATGCGGCGTAGTAATGATCAATATTTCACGAATACCTGCCTGCATCAATGTGCTCAGTGGGTAATAGATCATGGGTTTGTCATACACCGGAAGAAGCTGCTTACTAACCGCTAAGGTTAATGGGTGTAAACGGGTACCGGATCCTCCGGCTAGAATTATTCCTTTCATAACTAATAGTTTTCGTCTTCTTCAGCAGGGTCTACTTCCGGATCGTAAATATCAAGGATGTTGTCGCTCAAGTCTTTTTTAGTAATCCACTTTTCCATGGTGAGTAAGAACGATGGGAGCAACAATAGATTGCTCAACATAGCGATTAATAGGGTTATTGACGTCAATAGCCCTAGTGCCTGAGTGCCACCAAAGCTCGAAGTGGTGAACACCGAGAAACCACAGAAAAGAACAATTGATGTATAAAACATACTTAATCCTGTTTCCATAATGGAGCTTTTTACCGCCCAGGAAATGTTCCAGTTATTCGCCTGCAGTTCCTGTCTATACTTTGCTAAAAAGTGTAAACTGTCATCCACCGAAATACCAAAAGCAATGCTAAAAACGAGTATGGTCGAAGGCTTCAACGGAATTCCCGCAAAACCCATGATACCCGCGGTGATTAACATTGGAATCAGGTTTGGAATTAATGATATCAATACCATTCTCCAACTCATAAATAATAGTGCCATGATCAAAGAGATTGCCAGGACCGCTAATGTTAATGAGAAGATAAGGTTATTGACTAAATAGGTAGTTGACCTAATGAATTTAATAGACGCACCAGTTATGGTAACGTCAAATCCTGCGTTCGGGAATATCGTGGAGACCATCTTCTCAACGCGCACTGTCAATTCACGCATCTCTGGTGTACTCAAGTCTGCCATTTGAACGGTGATTCGAGCTTTGCGACCATCTGCCGTCACCATGCTACTCGCTAACCCGGTTTCATCCTTCGTACCACGAGGTAAATAGGTCAACAGCCACTGCTGTTCACTTCGCGTGGGAAGGGCGTAAAAATCGGGGTTCCCAAACATGACTCCTTGTTTAGCGAATTTCACAAAATCTACCACGGAAATTGATCGACTCAGCTCCGGAAGTAAGGACAATGAATCTTGTAGTTCTTCAATACGTCGTAAAGTGGAGAGCTTTTCCACGCCACCCTCGCGTTTGGTGTCTATGATAATATCCATAGGAACTACGCCGCCAAAAGAACGTTCGAAGTACTTGACATCCTTGTAAATATGTTTCGTCTTGTCAAAGTCGGATGTGATATTTCCCGCGGTTTCAATTCTAAATAAACCAAAAACAGCAAGGACTGAAAGAACGGCAGTAATAGAGTAAATTAACGTTCTTCTGTTACCTACAGAAAAGTCTAAAAAGTCTAAAAACTTGACCAGCCAAGCGATGTCAAAGTGATTCATGTGACGCTCCTTAGGAGGAGATAAATAGCTATAAATGACCGGCATTAAGATCATAGAAAGCGTAAAAACAATCATGATGCTAATCGAACTGATTACTCCAAATTCTACAAGGTTTTGAGAATCTGTAAGTATAAATGCTGCAAAGCCTAAGGCAGTAGTGGTATTTGTGATCAATGCGATATACCCGACCTTTTTTACCACACGCTGTATGGCCAATACCTGATTTCCGTGTTTTTTATATTCTTGATGGTATTTATTGATGAGATAAATACAGTTCGGTACCCCAATCACTATGATCAACGGAGGTACGAGTGAGGATAGTAAACTCACCCCATAGCCGAGTAAACCCATAATTCCCACAGAGAACACAACGCCGAGAACTACAATAGAAAAAGAGATCATAGTTGCTCTTAAACTCTTGAGAAATAAGAAGAAAATAATCACGGTGACCAGAAGCGTTAGACCTACCGTTCTGTATACTTCTGTCTGAAGGTTTTTCACGTTCGCAATGCGCAACCACGGAAGTCCACTCATATGAAGATCCATTCCGGTGGTCTGCTCCCAACTAAGGATGTGACCTTTTGCTCCTCGAACGATCGGCAAAATATCTGCATTGTATAAAGACGCCTCATCAATTCTCAGGATGATCATGTAAGTGTCTCCATAGTATAAGCCACCTTTATAAAAGGGCCACGACTTCACCTTCGCTTCTAGTAATATTTCTTCTTCTCCAGTCTCTGGAAGTGAATCAAATAATACATAGGGAGCCAATTTATCTGTGGCACTGTCTATTTCTAGCCCATAGGCTTCTGTCAAGCTCTGGACACTGGTAATACCGTTTACACTTTTTAGAGAATCAATTAAAGCCAACCAATCAACTAGGTGCTCTTTTTTGAAAAAATCTTGATCCTCTAAGGCAATAACGATAGTATTGGAAGCTTGTCCAAACTCTTCCACGAGCATATTATAATCTATAGAAACAGAATCTGTTTCAGGCATGAGCTTACCAAACTCATAGCTCATTTTCACAGTAGATCCCTGATAAATCATAAACACAGCAGACAACGCCACCAAAGCGAGCCATGCAGGTCTGTTTCTTAAAAGGATTCTAGCGATAAAGTTCCAAAACATGATGTGTTAACTAGTCTATGATTACCCAGCCTTGTGACGCTAACGCCTGGGCCTTCTTATATTTTACATTTTGCTCTTCACCAGTGGAGGTATTACGTATGGTGACTGCATCGTTTCGTCCATAGTCTTTACCCGTATTCACCACTGGTGCAGTGCGTCTTGGCGGAGACTGGGGCGTATTTCGGCTAGACTGCTGTGGAGCATTATCTCCTGCACGTCCTTCTTGTAGTTTTGGCTGTTTAGGTCTATTCACTGGTGCTCTGCGAACTTGCGAGGGGTTGTTTTCCGGAAGGTTTCCACGGAACAGGAAACTCACAATCTCTTGATTAACTCTTGATATCAATCCTTTAAATAACTCAAAAGACTCAAACTTATAAATCAACAATGGATCCTTTTGCTCATATACAGCTCCCTGAACACTTTGGCGTAAATCATCCATGGAGCGAAGGTGCTCTTTCCATTGGTCATCAATAATGGCAATAGAGATTCCTTTTTCAATATCCGAAATCAAACTACTTCCTTGGGTATCTAAAACCTCTTGCAACACACTAGTGACTTGCAACGCTTTTTTACCGTCAGTAATCGGAACTAATATTTTATCAAATGTGCTAGCTGGATCATCATACACTTGCTGGAAAACAGGTAATGCAGCAACAGTAATGCGACCCGCCTTTTCCAAGTAGAAAACAGACGCTTGGTTGAATAACTCATTAGACACCTCATCCAAGGTTCCCGAAACGAAAACAGTTGTTTCCATCACAGGTTCAAAAGCGAATGTGAGCAGAAAGTCCAGCTTAAAGGCTTCGTAACCCTTGTTAGGTTGATGGGCTTCAACAAGATCCGCTATGGTGTCGTAAATCATGTTTGCTACATCCACCTTGATGCGTTCGCCTTTCATTGCGTTCGCACGGCGCTTGTAGATCACCGTACGCTGGCTGTTCATCACATCATCATACTCTAACAAACGCTTACGAGTACCAAAGTTGTTTTCTTCTACTTTTTTCTGGGCACGCTCAATGGATTTACTCACCATGCTGTGCTGAATCACCTCGCCTTCCTCAAGGCCTAATCTATCCATCAAACCTGAAATGCGCTCCGAATTAAACAAGCGCATCAGCTTATCTTCTAAGGAGACAAAGAATTGGGAAGAACCCACATCTCCTTGTCGACCCGCACGTCCACGTAACTGGCGGTCAACGCGACGGCTATCATGACGCTCTGTACCTATTATGGCCAAACCACCTGAGGATTTTGCCTCTGGAGAGAGTTTTATATCTGTCCCTCTCCCTGCCATATTCGTTGCGATAGTCACCATACCAGGCTGACCGGCTTGAGCAATTACTTCTGCCTCTTTTTGGTGCATTTTAGCATTGAGGACCTGGTGAGGAACTTTACTTATTTTAAGTGTTCTACCTATTAATTCTGAAATTTCAACAGAGGTCGTGCCCACTAGAATCGGTCTTCCCGCATTCCTCAGTTTACCTATTTCCTCAATGACAGCTGTGTATTTCTCACGGTTTGTCTTAAATACATAATCCTCACGATCATCTCTTGTAACTGGTCTGTTTGTAGGAATAACTACGACCTCTAGCTTGTAAATCTCCCAAAACTCACCTGCTTCTGTTTCTGCGGTACCCGTCATGCCCGCAAGCTTGTGGTACATTCTAAAGTAATTCTGTAATGTGATCGTAGCGTAAGTTTGGGTTGCCGCCTCAATTTTAACGTTCTCCTTAGCTTCAATTGCTTGGTGAAGACCATCAGAGTAGCGACGTCCTTCCATGATACGTCCAGTTTGCTCATCAACAATTTTTACTTTGTTGTCCATGATGACATACTCCGTGTCCTTCTCAAAAAGTGCATAGGCCTTAAGCAATTGATTCACAGTATGAATGCGCTCAGATTTTATACCGTAATCCAACAAGATCTTATCTTTCTGCTGCACTTTTTCATCACTACTGATTTCCGCATCTTCAAGAAGACTTAGCTCTAGTGTAATGTCAGGCATCACAAAGAAATCTTTTGCCGTGCTTTTTGATATGAGCTCTGTTCCGTTTCCGGTCAAGTCAATTTGATTGTTCTTCTCTTCAATGGTAAAAAACAATTCCTCATCAATGAGTTTCATTTTCTTGCCCTGCTCCTGTAAAAACACTCCTTCAGATTTATGCAGAATAGACTTCATCCCGTCTAGGGATAAAAACTTAATAAGTGGCTTTGACTTCGGTAGACCACGGTAAGCTCTAAGTAATTTCTCTCCACCTTCATCCACTTTGCCCTCAGCAATGAGTTTCTTGGCTTCACTTAACTCCTTTTGAACCAAGTTTTTTTGAGCGGTCATTAAATCCTCGACAAAAGACTTGAGCTCGTTAAACTGATGCTGATCTCCTTTAGGAGTTGGGCCAGAAATGATCAACGGTGTTCTCGCATCATCGATCAAAACGCTATCAACCTCATCCACAATAGCAAAGTGATGTCCCCTGGTCTGAACACGATCTTCGTCGCGACGAGCCATGTTGTCTCGGAGGTAATCAAAACCGAACTCATTGTTAGTGCCATACGTAATGTCACTGTAGTAGGCCAAACGGCGTTCTTCAGAGTTGGATTGGTACTTGTCTATACAGTCGATAGTCAAACCATGGAAATTAAATACCGGCGCCATCCATTCGCTATCACGCTTTGCCAGGTAATCATTCACTGTTACGACGTGAACACCTCTTCCCGCTAATGCATTTAAATACACAGGAAGTGTTGCCACTAAGGTTTTTCCTTCACCCGTTTGCATTTCTGCTATTTTTCCTTCGTGAAGCACAGTACCACCTATGAGTTGAACGTCATAATGAACCATGTTCCAAGTAATGTCAACACCGGCAGCTTTCCATATGTTAGCATAGATGACCTCGTCACCATTTATGCTAACATGTGCATTTCTTTTGGCCAGTTCCCTATCCAGATCCGTGGCCTTCGCTCTCACATCTCCTGCCGCAAAACGCTTAGAGGTTTCACGCATGATGCCAAAAGCTTCTGGATGGAGGCGCAAAAGGACTATTTCAATCTGCTCAAGAACTTGTACGTCTAGGGCTTCAATCTGCTCGTAAAATGGCTCGCGTGCATCGTAATTCTCTGTTTCAGCAATCTGTGCATACAAGGTGGATTTCTCTTCTTCTAATTCCGCTGTTGCCTGTGATATGGTGGCTTTAAAAGAAATAGTTTTAGCCCTGAGTTCGTCATTGCTCATCGCTGCGATCTGCTGCGAATAGGTATTGATTTCTGTAACGAAGGGTTGTAATTTTTTTAAATCACGATCGCTCTTCGATCCAACAAGTTTAGATATGAATTTCAGCATGAGGCTGTCGTCTTCTTAAGTATAGTCCACAAAAATAATCGGTGTGCGTTAAGCACAGGCTTTAAAAGCACTAAAAAAGCACCAAAATAAAGGGTGAGTGGAAAAATAGACACAATGTCAGAGATAGCAGCGGTTCTGAACGAATAATGTTTGTTTTTGGCAGATAATTATTCGCTATCCTCGTTTTAGGAGGTAAAAAAGGGGTATTTGAAAGGATTCTCGAGTGTTAAAAATCGGCTCAGTAACACCTTAAAATTCTATCAAATAGCCCCTAGAACCTATCACAGAAGCATGAAAAGAAAGAACCACCAATCTTAACATACAGGTACAAATATATAGTAATTATTACTTAGTGTACAAATAACACTAAGTTTTATTTTTGACTCGTGACAAAATCTAGAGGCCTTCCAAACAGCATTCCCTATTTTTGCAGAATTAAAACATAGCTAATATGTCCAATTCAACGAAAATTTCGACTGATAATGCGCCCAAACCGGTAGGCCTTTACCCGCACGCTCGTAAGGTAGGTAACCTCTTGTTTTTATCCGGTGTAGGACCTCGAACAGCAGGTAGTGACGCTAATGATAGCGGGGTTCCAGGCTTAGAACTAGACCATAATGGAAACTTTAAATCATTTGATTTTGAAGCACAAGTGCACAGCGTTTTTGCCAATGTGAAAGCCGTTCTTGAAGCGAGTGGCTCAAGTTGGAACGAATTAGTAGATATTACGGTGTTCTTGGTAGACATGAAGCGTGATTTCCACACTTTCAATCGTATTTATGCGGAATATTTCAAGGAAAACCAGCCTTGTAGAACCACATTGGCCATCAATAGCTTGCCAACTCCTATAGCCATCGAACTGAAGTGCATCGCCACGGTAGACTAATCTCATGAGTACATTTCCAGAATATTCACACCTCGATTTAGCCAACGTCCACAAGGCAGTTTTACAACGTTGGAAGGAAACGCATGTTTTTGAACAAACCCTGACCGCTCGCAAGGATGCGGAACCATGGATTTTCTTTGAAGGACCACCTAGTGCCAATGGTCTTCCTGGTATACATCACGTGATGGGACGTTCACTCAAGGATGTTTTTTGTAGATACAAAACTCAAAAAGGATTTCTTGTTAACCGCAAAGCAGGATGGGATACCCACGGTCTGCCCGTCGAGCTTGGCGTAGAAAAAGAATTGGGGATAACCAAAGAGGATATCGGAAAAACCATTTCTGTAGAAGACTACAATGACGCATGTAAGAAAGCTGTCATGCGTTATACGGGTATCTGGAAAGACCTCACGGATCAAATGGGCTACTGGGTAGACTTAGATGAACCCTATGTTACCTACGACCCTAAATACATGGAAAGTATATGGTGGTTGCTGGCTGAACTTTTCAATAAAGGATTGATTTACAAAGGGTACACCATACAGCCATATTCTCCCAAAGCAGGAACAGGGTTAAGTTCCCATGAATTAAACCAACCTGGTTGCTACCGCGATGTAAAAGATCACACCGTTGTGGCTCAATTCAAAATGGTAAAAAGTGAGCAAAGCATCAAATTGTTTGGCGATACCAATGCGCATTTGTTAGCTTGGACGACTACACCTTGGACACTGCCCTCGAATACGGCACTG
Organism: uncultured Cryomorphaceae bacterium; assembly: GCA_913031435.1. Taxonomy (GTDB): domain Bacteria; phylum Bacteroidota; class Bacteroidia; order Flavobacteriales; family Schleiferiaceae; genus UBA10364. The sequence continues at coordinate 9,137 of CAJWFD010000018.1, read as the reverse complement.
ACCGTAGGACCTAAAATTCAATACAGCCTGGTTCATACCTTCAATCAGTACACTTTTGAACCGGTAAGCATCATTGCCGCTACTCCTTTATTGTCGAAACTCTTTGGCAACAAGTTTATTGAGGGAGATTTAGACAGCTATGAAGCAAGTGCTAAAAAAATACCTTACCAGATATCTAAAACCGTTTTCGGTACAGATCTTCTTGGATTGCGTTACGAGCAGCTGCTTCCGTATGCATTGCCAAATGAGCGTCCCGAAGATGCCTTTAAAGTGATTCCTGGTGACTTTGTTACCACTGAAGATGGAACTGGTATCGTCCATACTGCTCCCACTTTTGGCGCAGACGATGCCAAAGTTGCTGCTGAGGCTGGCGTTCCTCCACTTTTAGTGGAAGACGAGAACGGAAACCTTGTACCGCTGGTGGATCTTCGAGGGAAATTCCGTTCCGAACTAAAGGATGAGATGTTTGGTTTCGGAGATGAATATATCAAAGCTGAATACTTGACAGAGGACGAAAAATCTATCGAATTTGAACTTCAAAAAGAACGATTACAATCTATTATACCAGATTTAAAAGCCTATTTAAGTGTAGACGAGCGTATCGCTTTAAAGCTGAAACTAGAAAACAAGGCATTTAAAATTGAGAAGTACGAGCACAGCTATCCGCATTGTTGGAGAACAGACAAGCCCGTATTGTATTACCCACTGGACAGTTGGTTCATTAAGTCTACGGCGAAGAAAGACCGTATGATTGCTCTAAATAAAACAATCAACTGGAAACCTGCTTCGACCGGAACTGGAAGATTCGGGAATTGGCTCGAGAACTTGAATGATTGGAACCTCAGCCGTTCGCGTTTCTGGGGAGTTCCTCTGCCCATCTGGAGCAATGAAGAAGGCGATGAACGCCTATGTATAGGAAGTGTAGCGCAACTTCAATCCGAGATTGAGAAATCGGTTACAGCTGGAATAATGGCCAATAACCCTATTGCAAGCTTTACTCCTGGAGACATGAGCAAAGAAAACTATGCAGAGATTGATCTCCACCGTCATTTGATGGATAAGGTGGTGTTGGTTAGCCCTAGCGGTAAACCGATGAATCGAGAGAGCGATCTGATAGATGTTTGGTTTGACAGTGGTGCCATGCCATACGCACAATGGCATTACCCTTTTGAAAACAAAGAAAAAGTAGAACAAGAAGGTGCCTATCCTGCTGATTTCATAGCAGAAGGCGTGGATCAAACGCGTGGGTGGTTCTTTACGCTACATGCTATATCCTCCATGGTTTTCGATAAGGTGGCATTTAAAAATGTCATCTCTAACGGCCTGGTTTTGGACAAGAAAGGGCAAAAGATGTCCAAAAGACTAGGCAATGCAGTTGATCCATTTACAACCATGGATCAATACGGTGCTGATGTTTTAAGATGGTACTTACTCACCAACGCCTCTCCGTGGGACAACCTTAGGTTTGATATGGATGGATTGGATGAGGTTCGCCGTAAGTTTTTTGGAACACTGCACAATACTTATGCCTTTTTTGCTTTGTATGCCAACGTGGATGGTTTCAAATATGAAGAAGACGAAATAGCGCTTAACCAGCGTCCTGAAATGGACCAGTGGATTCTGTCAGAACTCCATACGCTCATTTCACAAGTAGAGGATGGCATGGAGTCATTCGAGCCTACTCGAGCATTTCGTCCTGTTCAAGAGTTTACCACCGAAAAGCTTTCCAACTGGTATGTAAGACTAGGACGTCGCCGTTTCTGGAAGGGAGATTATGCTCAAGATAAAATTTCAGCGTATCAAACGTTGTGGACTTGTCTTGAGACATTGAGTAGACTAATGGCTCCACTTGCCCCTTTCTATGGTGACCAATTATATGCTGATCTTTATGATGGAGTGTCTTTAAAAGGAAAAGGCAGCGTCCACCTGACTGATTTCCCAATGAGTGACGCATCATTCATCAACACTGATCTAGAGGTGAAAATCAACACCGCAAGAAAGCTAACCTCACTGGTGCTTTCGATCAGAAAGAAGGAATCCTTAAAAGTTCGTCAACCACTCTCAAGAATTCTAGTCCCTGTTTTAAATGCAAGGGATGGCGAAATATTAGAAAGCATAAAAGAGTTACTTCTAGCGGAGGTAAACGTAAAAGAACTTGAAATTATTTCTCCAAATTCCGGGGTCTTTGTAAAAAAAGTTCGTCCTAATTTCAAGGCTCTTGGGCCAAAAGTAGGCCGTCACATGAAAGTCGTCAAAGCCTTTCTAGAGTCTATGGATGCTGCAGCTATAGATTTATTTGAAACGCATGGAGAAATCTCTTTTGAAGACCAAGGTCAACGCATTACCATTGATCTTGTAGATTGTGAAATCGTTACGGAAGACATTCCAGGAATGCTTGTCGCGACAAGCGATGGACTTACGGTTGCACTGGATGCTGAACTCACTGAAAAACTTAGAAACGAAGGTCTGGCAAGGGAATTGGTAAATCGTCTCCAAAGCCTAAGAAAGTCATCAGGCTTGGATGTTGTTGATCGAATTAACGTAATACTATCGGCGAATGAGACGTTTGCATCAAGGCTAGCAAGCTTCCTCTCATACGTTGGTGATGAAGTTTTAGCTCATGATATTTCCTTTGGTGAGACTACGGAAAATGAAACAGATGTTGAAGGAAATATTATTTACATTTCAATTTCGCGAATTTGATTACATTCGCAAACATCTAGCCCCTACGGGTTTAAAAACAATAAGATGAACGAGGAGGAAAAAAACCGCTACAACGAACAGGAACTCAATAGTTTCAAGATTATTATCGTTGAAAAAATTGAAAAGGCTGAGGAAGACCTTTTCCTGTTGCGTGAGCAATTTGCCAACGATCAAAACAACGGGACCGATGATACCTCGCCTCAATTTAAGTCTTTTGAAGAAGGTTCCTCTGTGATGAGTAAAGAGCGTAATTCACAGCTTGCCTCACGTCAAGAAAAATTCATTCGTGACTTAAAAAATGCATTGGTTAGAATTGAAAACAAAACTTACGGAATCTGCAGAGATACAGGCAAGCTTATTGATGCTGAGCGTCTAAAACTCGTCCCGCATGCTACTTTAAGTATGGAAGCAAAACTCAAGCAACGTTGAGGAAAGCACTCTTTATAATTCTGGGCACACTCCTATTAGACCAAGCACTTAAACTTTGGGTAAAGAGCACCATGTATCTTGGACAGAGCCATGAAATAACTTCTTGGTTTTTTATCCATTTTACAGAGAATCCCGGTATGGCGTTTGGCCTTGAGCTGGGTGGAGTAGCTGGAAAACTTGCGTTGACCATCTTTAGAATTATCGCCATCATAGGTATTATTTACTGGCTGCGTATTACTTTGAAGAAAGGGACCACTAACGTAGCGACTTGGGGGATCAGTATGATTTTAGCGGGTGCTATAGGAAATGTTTTAGACAGTCTTTATTACGGTGTGATTTTTTCCGACTCCTTAGGCCGGGTAGCTGAATTTATGCCTGAATCCGGCGGATATGCTCCCGTTTTACAAGGAAAAGTAGTAGACATGTTCTATTTCCCGTTATACTCTGGCGAATTACCTCATTGGATTCCCGTTTGGGGTGGTGAGTATTTCACTTTTTTTAGACCGATATTTAACCTTGCCGACTTTGCCATATCAACGGGTGTAGGTCTATTATTTCTTTTCCAACGCAGCGTATTTAAATAATACCTGCCATACGCAGTGGATCTCCTTTTTACATTAGCTAAAGCTTCACTTGTTCATTTTGTAAGCATATCAATTTCACTGAACAATCAAAGGCATATCGTATCGTTTAAGCGGTATTGTCAATGATCTTTAATCTCCATATTTTTTAACCCTCTTTTAACGGCTTTTCACAAGCAGTTTGTTTTCTTTTGCTACACAAAATACATCTAACATGGAAAGTGCCCCAGACATCATTGCTCTGAACGAAGAAATAAAAAATGAAAGCGCCTTTGTCGACTTGATTAAAAACGAGCTAGAAAAAGTTATCGTAGGTCAAAAAGGAATGGTCGAAGGTCTACTTATTGGACTTTTAGCCGATGGGCATATCTTACTAGAAGGTGTACCTGGGTTAGCAAAAACCTTAGCTATAAATAGCTTAAGCAAAACCATAGGAGGTTCCTTTTCTAGGGTCCAGTTCACTCCGGATCTTTTACCTTCAGATGTAGTAGGTACTCAGATTTATAACATGAGTGACCACAAGTTTGAGACCAAAAAAGGACCTATTTTCAGCAATTTCGTGCTCGCAGATGAAATCAATCGTGCTCCAGCGAAGGTGCAAAGTGCGTTGCTTGAAGCGATGCAGGAGCGCCAAGTAACATTAGGTGACGAAAGCTTTCCTCTGCCAGTGCCGTTTTTAGTAATGGCCACACAAAACCCTATCGAACAAGAAGGAACATACCCGCTTCCTGAAGCTCAAATGGATCGTTTTTTACTTAAAATCACCTTAGGTTATCCTCAGAAAGAAGAGGAACGCAGCATTATGCGTAAACAAATGACAGGGGCCTTTGAGAAGTTAAATGCCGTTGTAGCAATAGAACAAATTCTCAAGGCGCGCACTGCCGTTGAGCGTATTTATATGGACGAAAAAATAGAGTCTTATATCTTGGACATCGTCTTTGCGACACGTCAGCCCGAAGATTATAACATCTTAGGCCTTCGTAACAAAATTAGCTTCGGAGCATCCCCCCGCGGATCTATTGCACTTGCCAAGGCCGCTAAATGTCATGCCTTCTTGCGCCATCGCGGTTTTGTAACACCAGAAGATGTCCGTGCCATTGCACCTGCTGTATTGCGCCACAGAATTGGATTGACCTATGAGGCTGAGGCTGAAGAAATCACTCCTGAGACTATCATTACAGAGATACTTAACACCTTAATGGTTCCTTAATTTTTCCTGTGGACGCAATAGAACTTCTTAAAAAAGTAAGGCGGATTGAAATCAAGACCCGCAGATTGAGTGACCAACTTTTCTCTGGTGAGTATCAAAGCTCATTCAAAGGAAGGGGAATGAGTTTTGCGGAGGTGCGTCCCTACCAAAGTGGTGATGAAGTTAGAAGCATAGACTGGAATGTCACCGCACGAAAACGCACGCCTTACATCAAGGTTTTTGAAGAAGAACGAGAGCTTACGCTGTTTCTTCTTTTGGACATCAGTGCATCTACAAACTTTGGAACTAAGAACCGTACAAAACAAGATCTTCAAATAGAAATTGCCGCTACTCTAGCGTTCAGCGCTATGGGTAATAACGATAAAATTGGTCTCATCCTCTTCGCTGGAGAAATTGAAAAAGTGATTCCTCCAAAAAAAGGCAAGAAACATGTGATGCGTATCATTAAGACCATTTTAGAATGGGAAGCAGCCACAAAAGGAACTAATATCGAAGGCGCCTTGGAACACCTTCTTAAAATTCAAAAAAGGCACAGTAATGTCTTTTTAATGAGTGACTTTTTAGGAGATCAGCCAGATAGAAACTTCCGTATTGCCGCAAAGCGATACGATCTTTGTGCCATTAGCACATTCGACCAAAAAGAAATGGTCTTACCTAATGTCGGGCTTATTCCTATGAAGGATGCGGAATCCGGAGCTATACAATGGGTAAACAGTCGTGGAAAGGAGTTCGCTAAACATCTTTTAGGTCGCCATCAGGAAACACAAGAGGCCATTTCTGCACTCTCTAAACGTTCTGGGTCAGGTTACCTACAACTGGACAAGGACCAAGACTTCGTCCCACCCCTATTGAACTATTTAAAGTCTAAAAGCCGGTAGTATGAAAAAGTTTCTTGCCCTTTTACTGCTCCTGCTGCACTGCTTTTTAGCTGAGGCGCAAATTACTGAGGAAGATTCTACAGTAATATGGGCACAGGCGGATACCACACAGCAAGTCTTAGGTGCTCGGGTAAGTATAACAGTAGCGTATAATCCGGAGTCTCTGTTATTTGAACCTACTGATTCTATTGCAGGAACAGTACTGGTAGAAAGGTCAGATGATACCACAGAAACGCGCATTGTTTCTCGACGAACTTACTTGATTTTAGATACCGGTTCTCTTGTATTCCCACAATGGCAAGCAGATTGGAATGGCCGTAAATATGCTACTTCTGCCATCAACATCAACGTCTCCCTCGCTGCGTTGAATGGAGACATTCAACGTGAAGAAAATAGAGCATTAAAGACCATAGGATTTAACTTGTGGTGGTGGATGAGACATTATTGGCTGTACCTCATCGCAGCACTGCTTTCCATAGTCGCCCTAATCGTTATTCTACGCATCTATAGCAAGCGCAGTAAAGAACAACCCCTTATTCAGGAAGTTCCTCGTGATTTATTCGCGGAAGCCATTGCGGGGTTATCCAAATTAAGGAAAGAGAAAACTTGGGAAGTAGATGCAAAAGGATATTACATAAAACTAGGCGATTTAGTCCGGGTTTACCTGGGCGCACAAACGGGTCTCCCCTTAGCGGAACAAACGACCAACGACAGTTTGGATATGCTCAAGAACAAGTGGACGGATCAGCAACTTCAGGCATACCAGTATATTCTAACGAGAGCCGACTATGTGAAATTTGCCAAAGGAAGGGTTGATGTATCTGAGCATTTAGAGGCCTTAGAACGAGCTGAATCACTGATACTAGAATTTAAACCTGCTGCTCATGATTCCTGATTGGACCTTTGACCAGCCTCTGTGGTTGCTAGGATGGATTCTTATTCCACTCGCGGTAATTGCCTTTGCTGTACTCAAGAAAAATAGATTTAACGCCTATGTTTTCTCTAACACAGCGTCATTATCCAGCAGTATTTTGGGTAGGTTTAGAACGAACACCTCCTTGCTTTCATGGATCGCATTAGGAAGTATTTGTATTGCACTAGCAAGACCCCAATCCTCAGAAATTATTCAACAACCCAGTCAAAATTTAGGAATAGACATGATGATGGCATTAGATATTAGTGCCTCGATGATGTCTAAGGATCTAAAACCTAATAGACTAGAGGCGCTTAAAGAAGTGGCTACAAATTTTGTGACGGAACGAGGAATGGACCGAATGGGCTTAGTTATTTATGCCGGGGAAGCTTACAGCCCCGTTCCCTTGACTACAGATCACAGCTTACTTAATGAGCAAATCAGAAGTTTAAAATATGATTTGCTCGAAGGGGGTACCGCTATTGGTATGGGCCTGAGTTCCGCTGCGAACAGGTTAGCGAATAGTGAGGCAAAAAGCAAGGTGGTCATCTTGCTGACTGACGGGGAAAACAATGCCGGAATGGTAGATCCAATTCAGGCTTCTGAATTATGTCAAAGCCTCGGAATCAAAGTCTATACGATCGGTTTGGGGACCAACGGCGTTGCTCCTACCCCAGTTGCGATGGGAGCCAACGGCAAGCTCATTTACAGCCCTAGGCAGGTGAGTATTGACGAAGATTTGCTAAAACGAATAGCTACGAATACCGGTGGGAAATACTTTAGAGCAACAGATAAAGAAAGTTTAATACAGATTTATGATATTATTGATGGTCTAGAAAAAAGTGAAATTGAGGGTTTCCAGTTTTATAGATACACAGAACATTATGCGGGATTTGTATGGCTCGCTATGGGCCTTATTATGTTGGAGTTACTGTTGAATTTTATTCTTTTAAAAACCGCTTTTTGATGGAGTTTAAGTGGCAACATCCGGAATACCTACTGCTTGGGCCGGCCCTCTTTATAATCGTGCTGATGGCGTCCATATTATTTCATAAATGGCGTAAGAAAGCATGGAATAGCTTAGGGCTCGACACCGCAAAAAAACAGTTGGTTATCACACCCTTTGGCAGCATGCGTTTCTTCACAAGGCATGTATTGCTAGCACTAGCACTTGTGTTTTTCGGACTCGCACTCGCGAATCTTCAAATGGGAAGTCAAAAGCAAACCATCAATCGAAAAGGAGCAGATGTTGTCTATGCCTTAGATGTCAGCAGGTCCATGCTTGCAGAAGATATAGCCCCTTCAAGACTTGAAAAGGCGAAACTCTTAATATCCAAGTCTCTAGACGGCCTAGGAGGCGACAGGGTAGGAATCATTGCCTATGCGGGTAGTGCGTACCCGGCTCTGCCTATTACTACAGATTACGCTGCTGCAAAAACAGCACTGCAAGCAGCCTCACCGGATGCTGTTCCATCGCAAGGAACTAACCTAGCAGCCGCGCTAGACTATGCCTTTGGATACTTTAATCCCGCATCACCAGCTGGAAGATTCGTTGTGGTTCTTACCGACGGAGAAGACCATGAAAACCTGAGTCAATTACCTCTACCCGATTTTCCAGTAAACATCTTACTCGTTGGTTTAGGAACACCAAATGGAGGACCTATTCCCATGACCAAAGGACGAAACGGAACCACCTATAAGAAGGACAACAATGGCGACGTAGTGATCACACGCCGAGATGATGCTTCACTCTCTAGTATTGGTAGCGAAATTAAAGCGCAATACATAGATGGTAACAGCACGGGGCCGGCCGTTTCAAGGATCGCCTCGTTTATTTCAGAAGGCGAAAAAGCAGATATTTCACAAGAGATTGCAATGGACTACGACCACCAATTTACATGGTTTCTCTTACCCGGAATATTTCTATTATTGCTCTATCTACTCCTACCCTCGAGAGTAGGCAATCCCTTCAAACTTTCTTCACTTGCGGTATTAATTTGCACCTCACTTTCATTTAATTCTTATGGCCAAGGTCAAGACTCGTTAATTACCATAACAGGAGAGGTAAGTGGAAGTATGCACGAGTATGGCCAGCTGATGAGAAAAGGAATCGAATTGGCAGGACAAGAAGATTTAACTGGAGCGGCTACTACCTTTGTTAAAGCAGCAGAAATACAACCTGACGCTTTTGAACCTATGTACAATTTAGGAAGTACTTTAAGCGGGCTTGAAATGTATGAAGAGGCGGAGGGAGCGCTGAAACAAGCGTTTTCAAATGCTGAAAATGAAGAGCAAAAAAGCGATGCATTGCACAACTTAGGAAATCTTTGGTTTGACCAGGAACGGTATGACGAATCCGTGAAGGCCTACAAGCAAAGCTTGATAAATAATCCGAATAAAAAAGACGCCATCTATAACCTGAG
>CAJWFD010000017.1 GCA_913031435.1 uncultured Cryomorphaceae bacterium | reverse complement strand
CTCTCCTTGGAGAGGCGGGGGTGTTTTTTTTCATACCCTTACTCTATTCATAAAACCTAATACAAGCCGAGCATAGTGCATCAAAAAAATCCCGAGCTGCTGGCTCGGGATTTTTTTATCTGTAGATGTTTTGTCTATTTAAATACCTGGTCCACTTACGTTGATTCCGTAAATGTTCATTGTAGCTACTAGCGAACGCGTGATAGCCCTTTTTGTCTGGATCAGCACACATATAAAGGTAGTCGTGTAAAGGTGCATTTAAAACAGCTAAGAGAGCCTCTTTCTCAGGTACACAGATAGGACCTGGAGGTAAACCTTTTATATAATAGGTATTGAATGGATCCACTATTTTCAAATCCTTACGTAGAACTCTCCTTACCTGGATTCCCGGAGATTTACGCTGCAACGCATAAATCACCGTGGGGTCTGCTTGTAATTTCATTCCCTTATCCAATCTATTCAAATACAATCTAGCGACCAGTGGACGATCTTCTGGTTTGTGACTCTCCTTCATTACAATAGAAGCCAACGTACCTAACTCAGATGGAGTGAGACCCAATTCCTCTGCAAGTAGAATCCGTGAAGGTGTCCAAAACTCAATCGTATTTTGATAGATTTTCTCTGCTATAGTTTCTGGTGCAGCATTCCAAAAGAACTCATAAGTATCAGGTAGATAGGCACCTAAACTCATGTCTGCTTCCCAACCTTTCCGTGGAGACTCTAATGCTCGTAATACGCTTGAACTATCCTGCATTAATTGTATAGCAAGCTTACCCGCTACTTCAGCTAAAGAAGAAGCACCCGTAAAGGTGACCTTCACAGGAATTTGTAAACCAGCCATAAACATATTAACGACACTGTTACTTGACATGTCTTCTGTAATGATATAGTGTCCTGCTTTTGGAAATTCTAAGCCTTTGCGGTTGGCTATCAAAAGAAAACCCTCTGGCTCGTCTAAAACTTCGTCACTTAATAGCTGGGCATAAACATCATTGACACTTATACCTTCTTTTACATACAAGGTATACGGTGCTACATCTTTGTTAACGTTTGGCTCGAACAATACTCCGTAGCCAAGCCAAACCATATAGATAAGTGCTGAAGGGATAAGGATCCCAAACAACCATACAATGCCTTTTTTCATTTCAATACTTTCTGGTAAAACAATGCTTTCTCCATTTTGCCGTCACGCATAACCCAGTCTGCCAATTCCCCAACAAGCTTATAACATCCTGAAGAAAATAAGGATTGAGATGGAATATTTTTTGAAGGCACTATGGCAAATAGACTATTCAACCCTAAGGTTCCGAAAGCATAACTCTCAAATGCTTTCAATGCTAAGGAAGACCAACCTTTACCCCGGTGTGCCGGACTCAACACTAAACCAACGCCAGCCTTGCGAGCAAAAGGGTCATAATCATATAGATCAAATGCTCCGATCAGTTCTCCATCATGATCTAAGATCAAACGGAGTTGGCCATCTCGTAATAAAGAGCCTGGTTGATTCACCAAATAACGCTGCAATACAACTTTACTCCATGGCTCTTTGGAATGTCCGAGATACCATAAGTCTGGCTCGTTTTCTAATGCATACAGTGCATTCAAATCTGATATTTCCGGCGCCCTGAGGTGGCCTATTCCTTCAACGTTAATCATAAATCTATGGTACCATTAAACACAAATACCGCAGGTCCTTGTAGAATTACATTTTTAAAGGGTCCCGTTCCATCGAATGATACCGTTAGCTGTCCACCTAAAGCCTGAAGCGTTACTGGTGATGTAGTCTTTCCTTGACTGACCGCTACCATTGCGGAAGCAACCGCACCCGTTCCGCACGCGAGTGTTTCATCCTCGACGCCACGTTCAAAAGTCCGTATGTGAAGGACTTCATCTCTATATTCCAAGTGATTGACATTAACTCCCTCTTTACCGTATTCGTTCCGCTTTGCTCTTGCTTTATCACGAAAATTATTATCATGTGTCGACCATTCAACGTGGTGAGGCGAACCTGTATCCACAAAATAACCTCCGCATTGTTGCTCTATAGCGAGTGCATTAGTCATGGCCAATTCAACTGAATTATCGTATACTTTGGCCCAGTGCGGACCGTCAATAGCATGAAACTTCAGAATAACATCCTTGAACCCAAGATCCTTTGCGAAGCGCGCTATACAACGACCTCCATTACCACACATAGAACTTAGTAGACCATCTGAATTGTAATAAGTCATGTAAAAATGATCACCTTTCACCTGGGGGCTTTCAAGAAGCATCAAGCCGTCCGCCCCTATCCCAAGCTTTCTGTCGCACAATGTCGCTATAGTCAACCTAGAAAGTGAAACAACGGAGGAGCGATTATCAAACAAGATAAAGTCGTTCCCCGCGCCATGATATTTGAAGAATGTAGTTAACATGATCTACAAGAATTAAAGTAGTTCAAGTTATGGGTTATGCAGTATCTCTCGCCACCGGCAGATTACTTTTCTCTATGCAAATCAACAATAAGAAATCACACGTATACTAAGTGTCTAAATTACACACCCAATTGAAAGACTAAGTACTTGACCAAGTGCGTTTTAAAATGTATAAAATGTTGTTTTTTAAGCTGTCTATCTTATGTAACTTTACCGAAGAACCACCAATTTTAACCTATGCTTTCTCAGAAAGAGTATTCCCAAAAAGTAGCTGCACGAATTCGCAATGAACGACTTGCGGTTGACCTCAGTGCTTGTGTTCATGAATTATTTTACAACAGAGGCATCGAAATTGTCATGTTCAGAAATAAGTTGATTGACACCAGCGCTAGTCACGTTTTAGAACTACATCAATACGCCAAAGATTTTGTCGGAACGAGCATTAATATCGAGGACTCCCTCGAGATGCTTCAAACCCTAAAAAAGACGGCTATTGAATATGCACGACTAGATATTGGCCGATTAACTCATGACTGGACCTCCACAGAACAAAGCTGTGAAGAGTTCATCATTGACAACATGAGCGAATTTTTTAAAACTCAAAAGCAACAACCTCGGGACGTTGTCCTTTTTGGGTTTGGCCGGATTGGTAGACTGCTCGCAAGAGAACTCATTGCCCAAGAAGGAAGCGGAAAACAATTGAGACTACGCGCAGTTGCCGTAAGAAAAATAGATTCAGAAAGTCTACATAAACGTGCATCACTATTGAAAATTGATTCTGTGCATGGAGAGTTTTCAGGAAGTGTTCAAGTGGACGAACAGAATTTTGCTCTAATCATTAATGGAAGACCAGTATATTTTATTGCTACTCCAGACCCAACAACAGCAGATTATACCAAGTATGGCATCAGTAATGCTTTGCTAATAGATAATTCAGGAGCATTCAGAGACCTTACTGCATTAAGTAAACACCTTGATGGTAAGGGAATTGAAAGAGTACTACTCACTGCGCCGGGTAAAGAAATGAAAAACATTGTCCATGGTGTTAACCAGCATATCATTGATCGTAAGAAGGATAATATAATTAGTGCAGCAAGTTGTACCACCAACGCTATTTCTCCTATCCTAAAAGTAATTAATGATACTTACGGAATTGAGAGAGGGCACTTAGAAACGATACATGCCTACACAAACGACCAAAATCTAGTAGACAATATGCATAGCAAGTACCGTAGGGGTCGTGCAGCAGCTATGAATATGGTCATTACGGAGACAGGTGCGGGTAAGGCTGTAGATAAATGTATACCTGGATTAGGCGAAAAACTAACTTCAAGTGCCATTAGGGTACCTGTGCCGAACGGATCTCTAGCTATTTTAAATCTACAGCTTAACAATGCTACTTCTTTAGATGCACTCAATATGTCAATGAAAGAAGCTGCTCTAAAAGGTGCCTTAGTCGAGCAGATTCACTATAATAGCTCTCATGAGCTGGTTTCGAGCGATATTGTAGGCAACCCTTGTCCATGTATTTTTGATGTCAACGCAACTCAGATCTCTTCAGATGGAAAATCGATAGTCGTTTACGTTTGGTATGACAACGAATACGGATATAGTAGACAAGTTTTACGTTTAGCTAAGTACTTTAGCGGCGTAAGACGTCCCGCATATTATTAAGTCATAAACCTGAGCTGATAATTGAAAAGGCGCGGCGATTTACTCATTGATAAAAAGCTTCATAAGCCCTGCGTTGGAATTTATACTTTCTTCCAAACTAATCATACTTTCCGTATTTTCAACACCCTCTACATCGTTGATTTTAAAAATCACATCTTTTGCATGAGAGGCATCCTTACATCTTATTTTACAGAAAATGCCATACTTACCGGTGGCTAAATGGGCCACAGTGATCTCCGGAATCTCGCGAAGTTTCACAATGATTTCAGGGGAAGCTAAAGACCTTGATGTAAACAGGCCGACATAGGCTATAAACCCATACCCAAGTTTAGCATAATCGATAGAGATAGAAGTGCTCTTGATCACCCCCATCCGCTCCATTTTCTTCACTCTGACGTGTATCGTTCCCGGGCTGACCGCTAAATCTTTAGCTATCTCCGTAAAGGCCTGGCGCGAGTCATTGACTAGAAATTGCAAAATTTTTTTATCAAGTTTATCTAATATCATGGTCAATTATCTTCAATTCGTGAAATTATATCAGGAAAGTGTGTCCACCATGTCTTATTATAGCTCTTAATAAAATTTAATACTGATTTTAAATCTCGGCAAGAGGAATGCAGTGATGGAGTAACTACTTAATTATTAAAACTATTTTATTTAGAATAATTCTAAATAACAAATGTACAAAGGAATATTATACGTTGATAAACCTTTATCTTTTTACTTCTTGTAAAAAGGCAGTTTCACTATAATGGCTTTAATATGCTTGTTTCTAATCACTACAGCGAATTCACTTCCTACCACTGCGAACTCAATAGGAACATAGCCCATACCAATATTCTTACCTGTGGAAGGACTGTTTGTCCCAGAAGTAACTCTTCCTATAATAGATCCCTGTAAATTAACTATTTCATATCCATGACGTGGAATACCACGATCAATCATTTCGAAACCAACTAATTTTTGATGAACACCCTGCTCTTTTTGTTGTGCAAACGTATCGGAGGAAACAAAATCCTTTGTGAACTTAGTAATCCATCCTAAGCCTGCCTCCAGAGGGCTAGTGGAATCATCAATGTCATTACCGTATAGACACATTCCCATCTCTAAACGCAAAGTATCTCTTGCACCCAGACCTGCCGGTATTAAACCGAATTCCGCTCCAGCCTCTATCACGTCATGCCAAAGTTTCTCAACCTGATCGTTCGATACGTATAATTCAAACCCACCAGAACCCGTGTAACCCGTTGCCGAAATGATCACGTCTTGCACGCCTGACATTTCACTGATAATGAAATTGTAGTACTTAATCTCGCTCAGGTTTTCTTTTGTAAGTTTCTGAAGGAGTGATGTCGCCTTGGGTCCTTGAACTGCAAGTAAACTGTACTTATCACTGTCGTTGACAAGCACTACATCAAAGCCTTTCGTATAGCCTTGTAAATGATTCCAATCTTTCTCCAAGTTAGAGGCATTCACTACGAGCAAAAAATGCTCTGCCGAAAAGCAATACACGAGTAAATCATCAACAATACCACCCGTCTCATTAGGCATACAGCTGTATTGAATCTTCCCAGGGATAAGCTTACTGACATCATTCGTAGTTACTTTTTGTAAGAACGCTAAAGCATCTGGTCCTGTTACAAAAAATTCCCCCATGTGGCTGACGTCAAACATTCCTGCTGCTTCACGTACTGCGGCGTGTTCGAGCTTCAATCCATTGTATTGAACAGGCATATTGTACCCTGCAAATGGAACCATCTTAGCTCCTAAATTTATATGAATTTGCTCTAATGCTGTTGATTTCAAATCGTTACTCATGTGATTGTCTCTGGTAGGTGTTAGCTATAGGTTTAAATAGTTATTGCGATCAATAACGGCACTTTTCTGTGGTTCCAATCACTCGGATGGCGTACTCATTTGTTCTGCCCAATCCAAGACAAAATTAACCATCAATTTGAACTCTTGGACACTTGCGACACGTTCTTTATGGAAAATTAACAACGCAGTACCATTGCTCTCCATATGGAACGAGGGATTACGCATTAAAAAGTCTGTACACTCCTTTGTGAAAAACGAACGAATTGCCTTTGCATTAGAACCCTTGAGGGCGAAACGTTGGTCAAATTTAATTTGTCCTGTGAGAATATCTTTACTCCCCGCAAAGTGGGCCAACCGCTCAAAAATACGTTCCCTATCAAGTACGAATTTTGGCAACTCCACCCCTTGCGGCTCCCAAACCACACAAGCGAGTTGCTGGCTGTCCTTCATGATAAATTCACCACTATGCGAGCTCACCTCGATGGCAAATAATTTATGAGAATGATGGACCAATAAATTAGTCGTATAATCTACCCTACGGTATTTAAAGTAATTGAATTGGTCCAGTTTTACATCCCAGTCCGGTGTGGGCCATGACGTGAAATCCATTCCATTCATCACGGAAAATTCACTTAATTTTTCCTGCTTCGTACTAAGTCTAGCCTTACCTGAATCACGCCTCAAACCTCCTAAGAGCGATCCTGATTTATTTGCTTTGGATTGCACACCCAAAGGATGTGTAGCTGATGCTGCTGACATGTCTAAGCCCACTAACTCTAGACTACCTCCCTTTTGTTCGAAAAGCTCAATATAGCCAGCCAAATGCTCCATAACGGTATGATCCACAAATGAAGAATTTGAAAAATCAGCAATCAAGGTTGATGTTGGTGGAACGCTATCCAACTTACTTTTTAACCTGGGGTAATTCAGGAAATTAGAGAAGTAATTAATATTCAAAATAAACTTCTGGTCTTCCTCTTCATATAGAAGCGTATTAGGCCTGCTTAGATATCTGAGAATGTCCATTCCAGATCGAGTCATTACAAATTGAACCACTAAAGTGACAAGCATACCCAAGGCTATACCTACGATCAATCCGTAAATCAAGGTTGCGAATAGCGTAAAGAAGAACAAAAACAATTGCTCCATACCTATCTCAGCAATACGACTAAACTGACTAGGATTTAGCAATTTATAACCCGTGAAGACCAGTATTGCAGCAAGTGCCGGAAGCGGTATTTGAGTCAATAATGAACGTAAAAATAAAATGAATATCAGGATAAGAATGCCATGGAAGAAGTTAGCCGCACGCGTCTTTGCACCATTACTAACATTCACAGAACTTCGCGCTATCACAGTTACCACACTGAGGCCTCCTAAAAGTCCCGAGACTGCAGTAGCAATACCAAGAGCTCGCAAATCTTTGTTCACGTTAGATTTTCTCTTAAAAGGGTCCAAACGATCCATTCCTTTGATGGAGAGTAGACTTTCAATAGAGGCAATAAAAGTTAAAGTTATTGCTGCGGTCCAGAACGATCCTTCTTTTATACCAGAGAAATCAGGCGGTCGCCATGACGACATCCAATCCGCAGGAATATTGACCAAATACACTTCAGGAAAGAAGCTTTGACCATTTATTTTAGTACCCACCATTTGGATTCCCACTGCAATCACGACGACCCATAAAGGGGCTGGAACCGCATGCATCCATCCTAAACGGATCTTAGAAAAAAGGATAAGAAAGATCAAACTCCCTAAACCCATTACCGCTACTTTAATTATTTCTACATCCGCTGAAATCAATCCTTTAAGCGATGCGAAAAACTCAAAGAGCAGTGGAATAGGCTCCGAGCTGTCTGGAGATAGTGTACCGATCATCACATGACTTTGTTTGGCGAGTATAATGATCCCTATAGCCGCTAGCATTCCTTGCACCGCAGAGGTAGGAAATAGATCTGCCAACACCCCTAGCCTTACCGTACCTAATAGGAATAATAGTCCGCCACTGACCACTATAGCGCCCAGTGCCATGTAGTATCCAGCGAGCATGTCTCCCCCCCCAAGCGTGGTAATGGCACCTAATGTAACTACGGCCAAACCATTTCCAGGACCTGTAATGGTTACAAAAGATCCACCCAGATGTGCCACTAAAATCCCACCGATTACTGCAGAAATCAAACCGGCTATTGCAGGAGCTCCAGAGGCTAGGGCGAGCGCAATTGAAATAGGCAAAGCAACCAGAGAAACGACAAAACCCGCCTTTAAATCAGCCTGCCAGTTTTCTGTAAATCCCCTAAAACCACTACTAGGCTTATGCATGGCGCAAAATTTTAGTGGTGTGTACAATAAGGAGATTGGTCGGTAAATCGGACAATATATACTCTAAATCATGCTTGAAAATTCGATCAAATAGGCCAAGTTTCGTATCCGGAGAGTTCACTATTAACAAATCTGCCCTTTTCACCTTAGCATAGTGAGCGATGGTGTATCCGGGTTTACCGAAGACATGTTGTTCCTTGATTTCCAATTTTTTAGAAACAGAACAGCAGGATAATAGCTTGGCAATACGTCCATGTTGCTCTCTTTCAATTTGCTTTCGTTTTCTTGTACTATTGAGTTGACTCTTGTCATCGTCCGGATGAACAAGTGACTTCTCATTAAGCTCATCTACCACATATAATTCACGACTGCCAAGTTTCGAACTCAACCAAACTGCTGTAGCCAAAGTATCTGGGGTTTTAGGATGATCGGATCCATTAACTACGATGCGTTCGCATACCCTTCCTTCCACCGTGCTGTTCGTAAGAAGGAGCAGGCTCACGTCTGCTTTTCTGCAGACATCGCGTGCAATACTTACATTAAAAACCTTAAACATTTTTTCTCTGGTCAATGCTCCTAATGCCAGTAGGTCTATTTTATTTTCGGCGCACAAACTCAACAGCTCCACTTTAGGGTCACCGTCCTTAGATACAAAAGTTATTCCTGATTTAGGAATAGACAACTCCTTTAAGAAGGAGTTGTAAGTTGCTTCACATTTGTCACTCCATTGGCCTATGTGGAATACGAACATATCTGCACCGCATTTTTGCGCGATTCGATATACCTCCGCTAGGTTCGCCTTTGCCATAGGAGAGAACCCCATAGCTGTGGCTATTTTCTTATATTCAACTGGGGTAGCTTTAAAATCCATTTACTGCTTTTATTACGACACTTAGGTTAACGTAGTGTTCTGAGAAAATACATATTAATATTCTTCTTTTCTGGCATTTTTTACTTTTTCAAGTAAGACTTTTAGTCCTGCCTCATCCCCTGTATATATTCGGGAAACACGACCGCTTGGACCGCTAGCAAAAAGATACTTCCCACTGTAGGCCAAGGAATGCATTGTTCCAGTATCGACGATGTGCAGTAATGTATCCAATACCCGGACTCCTGTAGTCCCTGTGAAGTACATATTCTGTCCATCACTTGTAACATCACTTGTATAAGGTAGGCTACCTAAGAGATCTAGTGTAGCTTCATCCTGCTCACCAGTGGCCAAGTCTATGATCAGGGCCGTACTTGAAGTGTCTGAATCCATCATGTAATCACCACCAACGATGTACAACTTTGTTCCCTCCCAAACCTGTGCAAAAGCACCCTGGCTGGGTAAACCTTGCTGTAATTCAATAAAGTCAGTCAACCAGGTCTTTCCGCTGTCGGAAGATGTATGCATACGGGATACGCTGCCACCAGTAACGATGGAAATTATCCCATAACCATAGGTTATTGCTGAACCACTCGCTGCAAAACTAGCCTCGCCATCAATAGATTCAGGACCTATTCCCGGGGTCCAGGTATCACCACCATTAACGGTTTCTAACCACATAAAATGACCATCTACAGGATCTCCAAACACGTAACCAACCTGATCACTAAGGAATACTATGCCATCCAGAAAGGTGGATTCTGCCGTATCGGAGTAGACCCTCGACCAGTGCTCACCAGCATCACGCGAAGAATATATGTAGCTCGGAGCGCCGGAAGTGACAGCAATGAAATGTTCTGAATCATGTGCCCAAACAGATCTGAATTGACTTTCTTCCGCACCCTCGATTTTTGTAAAAGACCAATGCAGTCCTGCGTCAGTACTCACACCTATGGTACCTAAACTCCCTCCAACAATAACAACTGTGTCCTGTGTTGCGTGTAAACCGCGTAAACTGATGGACTCTTTGCTGTGGTGTAACTCGACAAGAATAGGACCAGAAGTTTCTTCCCTACCAGCACAAGCGCTCAGAAGGAAAAATACACAAGAGATCATTGCAGTAGCCGTACTAAGTTTATGTTTCATGAATTAATTTCTATTCCTATCAAGATAAGAAGACTGGCCTAGAAAGCAAAGTAGATAAATGGCTGGACCTCAGCGCTAAGAATTTGATAGATTACCAAAGTGGATACAATCACGAGCACGTAAAGTATCCATACAGGAGCATCAGCCACTTTATCTTGCATCTGCGTCTTATATCGACTAGGAATCCAATGGATTAAATAGCCTAAAAGCATCACCGTGAAAAATTTCCAATTCCCTGAAATCACCCCCGCAACAGTATCCATACCAAAATCGTTCGTGATTTTAGTCAATAATTCAATCGCACCATCCCAAGTTGGAGCGCGGAACCATGCACGGGTGAATGTGATAAAGCTTAATGTGAGAAGCAGTCCAATAGCGCGGTTGTACCATTTTTTCTTATCAGCCCAAGGAGATACTTTCTTCCAGTTTTTATAAACCACGAGTCCTATACCATTCAACGTTCCCCAAGTAACAAAGTTCCAAGATGCCCCGTGCCAGAGTCCCCCTAGAATCATCGTCAGCATGAGGTTGATATTCGTGTTTACCCACTTTGCGACGACAGGGCTGTAACGCATTGCAAAGGAGCCCAATGCAAAAACGCCAGAAAGTATAAGGGTCAATAATGGGTTACCCACAACCAGAGCGATCATCACAAAAAATATAAATACAATAAGGTAGGAAGCTATGGATCCTTTTCTATTGCCACCCAGAGGGATGTACAGATAATCTCTTAACCAAGTGGATAAAGAGAGGTGCCATCTTCGCCAAAAATCAGCCACAGAAGATGCCTTATAAGGGCTGTTAAAGTTTTTAGGTAATGTGAATCCGAGAAGCATCGCAATACCAATAGCAACATCAGTATAGCCCGAGAAATCTGCATATACCTGCAAGGAGTAACCGAAGAGGGCGCTCATCGTTTCAAAACCACTATACAGCTGAGGGTTATCAAAGACCCGGTCAATAAATTGAACAGCCAGGTAATCGGCAAGAAATAGCTTTTTAAGTAATCCGTTTAAAATCCAGAAAACAGCAAGTCCTGCGCGTTGCTTAGACAACTGATACGGCTGGTGTAACTGCGGAATAAATTCTGATGCCCTCACGATAGGGCCAGCGACGAGCTGAGGAAAGAAGCTCACATAGAATCCGAAATCCAAAATATTCTTCACAGGCTTGACATGTCCCCTGTAAATATCCACACTGTAGGAAATGGTTTGAAACGTGAAAAATGAAATCCCAACAGGAAGTAATATTTTTTCAAAAACAAAATTTGTCCCAACTGCTTGGTTCGTCCAAAGGGCAAAAGAGTTAATCACCGTAAGTTCAATACCGGTGAGGTCATGTAAAAAATCTACCACAAAATAGGCGTACTTAAAATAGCCTAATACCATCAGATTCACCAGTATGGATAATGCTACAAGTGCTTGACGCTGCC
Source organism: uncultured Cryomorphaceae bacterium (assembly GCA_913031435.1). Taxonomy (GTDB): domain Bacteria; phylum Bacteroidota; class Bacteroidia; order Flavobacteriales; family Schleiferiaceae; genus UBA10364. Next base: position 26,805 of record CAJWFD010000017.1, on the reverse strand, counting down.
ATTTAACCTTATTGGTATAGATCGCCCATCCTATTACAAAATCAACCACTGTACTGAACAGTAATATGATAAAGTAAAAACCACTAGTTTTATAATAGAAAAATAAAGACACTGCAAATAGGAAAACATTGCGACGGGCGGTGTGCTTATATACTAAGCTATAGCCACCCATCACTAGGGCAAAGAACACCCAGAAGTAACGTTGTGTAAATAACAACGGACTATTCTCTTGGTAGGTCAACCAATGTTCTATGATGCTCCAGTCGATCAATTTTCAAGGTGCTTTACGTGTCGCTCATAATCCTCCCAAAATGCCCAAAATAATAGGTCAGAGTTTAAACGGTATCCCGTTCTTGAAAAGTGAATCTTATCGCGCTTTGCCAAGCCATGCTCCTCCCAGATCGCCACAGAGTTAAGACCGCCCATGACCCCAAATAAATCCCAAAAACCTGTATTGTGGTCTTTACTCAGCTGTTTCATAACTTCTACTACATCTAAGGCATGCTCATTGGGTACTTTGCGCTTATAGTAGCTGTCATTATTGGTCATGAATATAAACTCGCAATCCGGGTTAATGGTCCTGAACCAATCCACTAACGTGTCGTAACGCTCCTTGTACTCCTGGGGATGCCATTCACTGTCTGGTTTATAGGCATCGTTAATTCCTAGGCCGAAAATCACTAAATCTGGTGAAATGTACCGGCCTTGCTCTATGAAGTTTTCGCTTCTTAAAAAACTCTTCGTAGAGGCTCCATTCACTCCTAAGGCATGGTATACTAATCCGCTTTCTTCCAGCACCATTTGTATTCCTTGTAGGGTATAAACTGGCTCCTGGTCATCCTGAAGTTGAAACGTGATGGAAACTGAATCGATGCGTTCCTTGAAAAACCATCTACGTACTCCTGCAATTGAATCTATCACAACAGAATCCGGCGAAGGAATACAAATGGGCTCCATCGTATTAGAACTCATATGCTCAAAAATTCTCAACTCGGTAAAACTATAAGCCTCTCCGCGGTCTCTAAAGCTTTGCAGGATAAATCCGGCATCTTCCTCTCTAGTTACGGCATCAATACCACTTAATCCCCAAGGACAATTGTTTCTTAAAATACTATTCCTGCAACCTTCCCATGCACCTATCTTTTTAACATAGATATTGCTGGGCATGTTTGTATTTGCCAACCTATGCGGAAAGAAAAAACCTCGCTCTATCTGAAGGTCTGGCGCTAATTGCCCCAGGTTTGATCTCAGCGTATGGCTCAGCGTACCCCCTTGAACGTGAGAACCTCCAACATGAACAATGTTAACTTTCCCTTCATTATCAAAAATCGCCTTGTCTAATTTTTGATAGAATTTTTCCATTCCATCGCTCTTTCCAAAAAACTCGATATGATTTCTTGACGTATCTAAGAATGGATACCTGAGGGCAATAGCGCCCATTTCCTCTTGAGCGGAAAGAATACCTAGAGCACCCAGTAAAAACGTAATAGCGACAGCAACTAGTTTCATAGTGTCGTTGGTATTTGAGTTACTGTTCCTTGCTTCATTGTCTGCTCTATTTTCAAGTCATCATAGCGCAGTTGAAGTATTGATAATTCCTGTGCCAATCTGCGGCCCACCCAGCTCGCTCCTTTTGGAGTAAAGTGTATATAGTCTTTCACAGCAAATGCAGGATCCTGAGTTACCCAATCCACCATGGAACCTTCTCCACCCATAACATCATATAGATCCCAATACCCTGCTCCTCTTGACAGAACCTCTTTCCTCAAAGCAGTCCTCAATACAGGTATAAGGGGATAGCTCTCCATGACGATACCTTGCTTTCTGGCCATATCAGATGGACCTATAAAAAGTAATGCAGCGGATGGATAAAGTTTTTGCATTTGATCTAGTTGGCGTCCTATGGAACGTGCGAATCTCTTTGCATGAGCCTCATCCTTTAAATAGGGCACTGCATTACCACCAAACTGCATGATGATTAAAGTATATCCCTCACGCTGAAGGGATTTTTGTAGTTGGACCTCATCAAGCTTTGTAAACATCATGCCCGAAGCACCACGCATCGCCACATTATCTACATGGATACCTGTCGGGCTTTCAAAGCTCCATCCAAAAACCCTGGCGGATTCACTGCTTTGAATATGCATGGAGAATTCATTAACCAAGGGTACATCTAACCCTAGGGTCCACTCACCCTTTGGGAAAATACGTGTTGAATATAGAGTGTCCTCTATATGAAATGAGACTTTCGCTGGAGCAGAGGCATCCATATGAAGTTTTAACGTGCTGTAATTGCGGGCCCTTGTAAACCCCCAATTCCGTTTTTTTAGAACGACATTTCCCTCAAATTCACCCTGTTCATTTTCGATCAAAGCTGTGAAGGAGGCCAGGTGCCCATAGCGCATATCCTTAACAGAGGTATCTCTGCGACCGAAAACTGTTTTTCTTAATAACCCTTGCTCCTTAGAAAAAGCCAGTGAGGAAGGTGCTACTAGTGGGCTAAGACTCACATAACCAAAGCCATAACCACCATATTTCTTTTGAAGAGCATCGCGCAACTGCATGGTGATTCGATCTCCTTCTAGCTGAGAGTCTCCATAGTGAATTACCCTTACTCGTTCGTTTGGATCATGATCAATAACATTTAAAGCTTCGAAAAATGAAAAAAACGAAGCCACGTCAATCACCTGAATTCCAGTATCTAGCTTTACTGGAGGCACGAGTATTTTGATGGGAAGTGGGTTGTGAATAGCAGACTCCGAAAGAGTACCATCTTGATCTGATAACGCGGTGTCAACTGCTAAAATCTTGAGCTTACTTACTCCTGTATCAACAGCAAAGGATTCTTCTACCCAAAATGAACCTAGTAAGTCTGAAGGTTTGTAGTAACTCAACTCAAAGGGGCCTAATTTGAATGCTTCTTTGGGCGAGAAAAGACTTAACAAAAAGACCGTAAACCCCGTTGCAATTAAAAAGGCGAAAAATTGGCCCGGTTTATTCATTTTACAGCGTGCTAGGGTACTTTTCTGGAGAATAGTCAGATATGGTCTGTGTATTGATCTTTAACTTCTCACCAGCCATAATCAAAAGATCAACTTTATTCCACACTTTTATATTATCGGCACTTACCCCAGGAAATTTCTGTGCAATCCCCCACAATGTGTCCCCTAACTTTACTTCATAGGTGACATAATCACTGGTCTGTAAACTCGCTAATTCCTTTTTTGCTTCCGGCTCTTTAGGACGTACCTCAACAGCAGCGACAGGTAACGGATTGGGTGCTTTATTTTTAGGTATCCATATCGTTAGTCGCTGTCCGGCGTAGATCGTATTTCCGTTTATTCTATTCCATTTTCTTAACTCCTCCAGACTTGCACCGGTCTTCGCACTGATCCTTCCTAAATAGTCACCATTGCGCACGGTATAGGTACTAACACTATGTGTGGAGGGATCCGGCATAAAAGACAATACCTGTTTTCTCCTTCGTTCATATTGCACGACTAATGCTTCACTGTACACTACTTGTTTCGCCGCCAATTCTGAGATCAATTCTGGGGGGAAAACAGCATCAACCCCATACAATACTGCTCCAACAGGAAGTACATCTCGTCTTAAATGTGGGTTACTAACTTCAATTACCCTAAGTGGAACACCAGCCTCTGCAGCTATATCCGACAAGAGTAAACCTCCTTGACTAGCCACCAGTTCAGGCATAAGGTTGAGCTTAACTGTATTCCCGTAGTATTGCGCAGCAGCTATTTTACCTTTAACAGGATCAAAACGTTCGTCTACAAATTCATCCACGGTAAGCCCCATTCGAACAGCTTGCACTCTTGTGAGCGCCGGCAATTCCGAACAACTCCATCCCGCAGGCTCAAAAGTCCCTACTTGCCGCTCCATAGACCAGTCTAGTAAACCTGAATGAACAAGCGTACTATCACTGCCATAGAGCAGATGAGCGAGAAGGTAAATCGCAAAGGTAAAAACGGATTTAAGCTTGTTATTTTTATGCATCTACACAAATATAACGGAACTATCAGCAGTGTAATAGAAATATAAGCACTCCAATTAGGGAAGTATACACAATAGATGTGAATAGCTTAACCGACTATTTGGTTACGATTAAACACAAAAAAAAGGCCTTCCGACCTCTTTTTTTTTAATACCCAGTGCAATTGACTAATCAATAACCTTAGCGATCAAATCGTAGTCATGAGCTTCCACCACCTCTACTTGACAGAAGTCTCCAACTTTCAGATAGATGTCTTCTGCAGGGATCAATACCTCGTTATCCACATCTGGTGAATCAAACTCAGTCCGTCCTACAAAGTGGTTTCCTTCTTTACGATCGATCAATACTTTAAAGTTGTGACCAATTTTTTGCTCATTGAGTTCACGACTGATATCCATCTGGAGCGCCATGATTTCATTTACCCGCTCTTGCTTCACCTCTGCAGGCACATCGTCTTCTAAATTAAAAGCATGTGTATTCTCTTCATGGCTGTATGCAAAAACCCCAAGACGGTCAAATCGCTGCGCTGAAACCCAGTCCAACACTACTTGATGGTCTTCCTCTGTTTCACCTGGATAACCCGAAATTAATGTGGTGCGAATAGTGATTCCGGGAACCTTTAGGCGCATTTTATCTAGTAATGCATCGGTCTTTGCCTTTGTAGTACCACGACGCATACTCTTGAGTATAGGATCGGCGATATGCTGTAATGGAATATCAATATAATTACAAACCTTAGGCTCCTCGCGAATAATATCGAGGACATCTTCTGGAAACCCTGTAGGGAATAGATAGTGGAGACGAATCCATTCAATACCTTCTACTTTGATAAGCTCTTTCAGTAAAGCCCCAAGCCGACGTTCTTTGTAGAGATCCAGTCCATAGTACGTTAAATCTTGTGCAATCAAGACCAATTCCTTCACACCCTTAGCTGCTAACTTTTTTGACTCTATCACCAAATCCTCTATTGGGGTAGAACGGTGCTTACCGCGCATCAAGGGAATAGCACAAAAGCTACATGGACGGTCACACCCTTCTGCTATTTTCAAATAAGCGAAATGTCTAGGAGTAGTTGTCATGCGCTCCCCTACCAGTTCGTGCTTGTAATCAGCACCCAGGGTTTTAAGGAGCAAGGGCATATCTCGGGTCCCAAAGTAAGCATCAACATCTGGGATTTCACTTTCTAAGTCTGGCTTGTAGCGCTCAGAAAGGCATCCAGTCACGTACACATGATCTATATCACCGCGTTGTTTCTTTTCGGCGTAGTGCAATATGGTATCTATACTTTCTTGTTTTGCATTGTCTATAAATCCACAAGTATTGATCACTACGATATTACCTTCATCTTCCTCAGGCGCCTCATGAGTAACCTCTTTACCATTGGCCTTAAGCTGGCCCATAAGGATCTCAGAATCATAAATATTCTTAGAACAACCTAGTGTAACTACGTTGATTGTATTCTTTTTAGTACTTCTTGTACGCATGGCTTATTTCTGAAAAAGACTAGAAGCAAAGGCCTCAGGATTAAACAACTGAAGGTCCTCTAGCCCCTCACCTACACCTATAAATTTAACTGGAATATTCAACTGATCGGAGATACCTATCACCACTCCACCTTTCGCTGTACCATCTAACTTAGTAACAGCTAGCGAAGTGATCTGAGTCGCCTCTGCGAAAGCCTTAGCCTGCTGCAATGCATTTTGACCCGTAGATCCATCTAATACCAGAAGAACCTCGTGAGGAGCGCCAGGAATGACTTTTTGCATCACACGACGAACTTTCGAGAGCTCTATCATGAGATTCTTTTTATTATGCAACCGACCAGCAGTATCTATGATACATAAATCTGCGCCTACGGAAACAGCGTGTTGTAAGGTGTCAAATGCTACTGAAGCTGGATCAGAACCCATCTCTTGCTTGATTACAGGGACACCGGTACGTTCGCCCCATACCTGCAATTGCTCGATAGCCGCTGCTCGAAAAGTATCAGCCGCGCCCAGAACGACATGGTAACCTTTTTGTTTGAATTGGAAAGCTAACTTTCCTATGGTTGTGGTTTTACCCACTCCATTCACTCCCACGACCATTGATACATAAGGTCCTTTGGTTTTAGGAAGCTCAAAGTCTTCCCAAGAGCCATCCTTGTGCTGCATCAAACCTGAAATGATTTCATACAAGATGGACATCATCTCACCATCGCCCATGACTTTATCACGAGCAACTCGGGTTTCTAAAGCCTCTATAATCTTTACTGTGGTTTCAAGACCGACATCAGACATGATCAAGGCCTCTTCTATTTCATCGAGTGCCTGCTCATCTAACTTACTCTTCCCAGCAACCGCACGAGTGATTTTCTCAAATACACTAGACCTAGTTTTTTCCAACCCCTTGTCAAGGTTGTCTTTTTTATCGCTGGTGAAGAACTTAGAGAAGAAACTCATAATCGTTGCTTATGACATAATATAAAAAAACCACTCTGGTCTAGAGTGGTTCAAATATCGTGATTAAAGACGAATCTTATTTCAAGAAATCTTTTGCAGCGTCTTTTGCTACAATACGCTCTTCGAAAGAGTATGCACCCTTAGCGTTTTTAGTCATGTTGATTACTTTCGTAAACTGCTTAGAGTCACTACTCTTAAGTGTTGCTACAACTTTCTTAGCCATCTTACTTTATCTCTTTATGAACAGTCATACGTCTCAAGACGGAGTTGTATTTCTTCAACTCCATACGATCTGGCGTATTTTTCTTGTTCTTAGTTGTTATGTAACGAGAAGTACCTGACATACCAGAGTCTTTGTGCTCTGTACATTCTAGGATTACTTGAACGCGGTTACCTTTCTTAGCCATGTCCTAAATTATTTAGCTATGTATCCGTTAGCAGCTGCATCTTTCAACACAACAGAGATACCTTTTTTATTGATGGTCTTCAACGTTGAAGCTGCAATCTTTAGAGTAACCCAACGGTCCTCTTCTGGAATGTAAAACTTCTTCGTGAATAAGTTGACGTTGAATTTACGCTTGTTCTTCTTGTTAGAGAAGGAAACGTTATTTCCTGTCAATGCTTTCTTACCTGTCAAATCACAAACACGTGACATAATATTTATCTTTTCCGGGTTCTTCCTAAATGGTTTGCAAAACTACGCTAATTAATATAATTGAGCAACTAACCTAAAGGATAATCTTCAACTTCCTTAACTAGTAAGTTTAGAGCGGCAAATATAGTCTTCTGAATGTTGCGTTCACGTACTTTTCCGAAGACAAATTTTTCAGCAATAGTTCGATAAGGACCGGCAACAGATATCCAACTGGTTCCCACCGGTTTATCCTCTGTTCCACCCCCTGGACCCGCAATGCCACTAACCGCAATTGAGAAGTCTACACCCAGTTTTTCACGTGCACCTTCGGACATTTGACGTACTATTTCCTCACTAACCGCACCTTTTTTGACTAAAACCTGATGATCAACACCAAGCATTGTTTCCTTAATACCGTAGGAATAAGCCACAATACTTCCCTCGAAATAACTCGAGGATCCGGGAGCACTGACTAAGACGGCACCTATACCGCCTCCAGTACAACTTTCAGCCGTACCCACGGTCAATCCTTTCTTCTTGAGTAGTGTACCTATGTAATGCTCAATAGGCTGGCTGGATCCGTCCATGAGATCATCACCAAGAGCAGTTCTCAATAGTACCGTTGCAGCTCCTATATCTGCAGACAAATCGTCTTCTTTTTTGCCACGTGCCGTTAAACGTAAACGAACCATTCCTGGACGTGGTAGATAGGCCAACTTCACAGATGCAGCGAACTGGTCATCTACAGGCTCTATTTTATCAGCAAGAACACTTTCAGGCACCCCTACTACAAATAACGTTTTGTGTAGAATCTGGTAGTTAATTTCTTCTCGCAACAAGGGCAGCAGTTCATCTGAAACTAAGGCCTTCATCTCATATGGGACTCCAGGTAGACTTACTATCCTCAAATTTCCTTTGCGAAAGAGCATACCCGGCGCGGTACCTTTGTGGTTAAATAGTACCTCACAGGAAGCAGGAACTAATGCTTGTAGTTTGTTACGATCCACTGGTAACCGACCAAAACCGGCAAATAATTCGACAATATGTTGCCAAATATCCTCTCGAAATACCAATTCAGTATTAAAATATTTGGTCAAGGTCTGCTTGGTTAAATCATCTTTTGTGGGACCCAGTCCACCAGTCAGGATAACCAATTCAGTATTTGGATAAACATGGTCTACCGCATCAATAATGGCCTCAGCAGTATCGGAAATACTATTTATTCTCGTTACCTCTATCCCCTCTTCACCAAGCACTTGCCCGAGCCAAGCACTATTGGTATCCACAATTTGACCGATTAAAATCTCGTCTCCAATTGTTATAATTTCTGCTTTCACTATTCAGCTGTACTTTTGATTTGTTAAATATACTTCACAATGATGCCATACTCACCCTCAGAACTCATTCTAAATCCAGACGGTAGTGTTTACCATCTAGGCCTTAAAGCAGAGGATATACCTGATCTCGTATTCACTGTTGGAGATCCTGATAGGGTTGGTTCAGTGACCACTCATTTTGATAGTATTCTATGGGAAAAGAACAGACGCGAGTTTAAAATGGTTCGTGGACATGTTTTCGGAAAAGACGTGTTAGTAATGTCAACTGGAATGGGCACTGACAATATTGACATCGTTTTAAACGAGCTTGACGCAGCTGTGAATATTGATCCCGTTACAAGAATCAACCGTCAAGAGCATCGAAAACTAACCATCATCAGAATTGGAACTAGTGGGGCTATTGATCCTGATATTCCGCTAGGAAGTCTTTTAGTCAGCGAAGGTGCACTAGCTTTTGACGGATTGTTGCCCTATTACGAGCATAGCTTTTCGCGCATAGAAATAACAGCATCTCCTGTAAATCCATTCTATATAGCGGCACCACATTCGCAGAAAGCACACTGGGAGGATTTGTATCATGGTATTACCGCCACTCTTCCAGGATTTTATGCTCCACAAGGAAGGAGCATAAAACTGAAAAGCACATTTTCAAAGGCGCTAGATGAACTGACCTCTACCTATGTAGGCGAACACCACGTGACTAATTTTGAAATGGAAACTTCTGGAATCTATGCGCTCGCGCACCTACTAGGACATGATGCCTATAGCTTTTCAGCACTTCTTGCAAATCGCGCGAACGGTACATTTCACGACAAGCCTGAAGAGGCTATTAATGAGCTCATAAAAAAAGTGCTCGCCTGGGCGAGCACTTTATAGGAGGACAAAATTATACGGACGCAGAGCGTCCGTATAATTTTGTTGAATTACTTCGCAATATTCACAGCGCGTAACTCACGAATTACCGTGACGCGCACCTGACCGGGATAGGTCATTTCTGTTTGAATTTTTTGCGAGATGTCATAAGAGATTTGAGCGGCCATAGCATCAGTGACCTTCTCACTTTCAACCATTACACGCAACTCGCGTCCTGCTTGAATTGCATAGGCCTTGGTCACGCCATCAAAGTCGTAAGCTAAGCTCTCAAGATCCTTAAGACGCTTGATATAACTTTCAGCAATCTGACGACGAGCACCAGGACGGGCTCCTGAAATGGCATCACAAACCTGAACTATCGGTGAGATCATCGAAGTCATCTCAATTTCGTCATGGTGCGCACCTATGGCATTACATACCTCTGGTTTCTCTCCGTACTTTTCAGCCCACTGCATACCTAATAAAGCATGCGGTAGATCAGTTTCCTCATGAGGAACTTTACCTATATCATGTAACAGACCTGCACGTTTTGCAACCTTTGGATCTAGACCCAATTCAGACGCCATAATCGCACATAAATTTGCGACCTCACGACTGTGTTGCAATAAGTTCTGTCCGTAGGACGAACGATATTTCATTCGACCTATAGTTTTGATCAATTCTGGATGCAATCCATGAATACCCAAGTCTATTGCGGTTCGTTTCCCTATCTGGGCGATTTCTTCTTCAATTTGACGTTTCGTCTTCTCTACCACCTCTTCTACACGAGCAGGATGGATGCGGCCATCACTAACTAGTTTATGTAACGATAGACGTGCGATCTCCCTGCGAACTGGATCAAAACAGCTTAATAGAATAGCTTCAGGCGTATCATCTACTACGATTTCCACACCAGTTGCAGCTTCTATAGCACGAATATTACGCCCCTCACGACCGATGATTTTTCCTTTAATATCATCGTTTTCAATATTGAATACAGATACTGAGTTCTCAATAGCACTTTCTGCGGCAACGCGCTGAATAGATTGAATCACCACTTTTTTCGCCTCTTGTGACGCTGTAAGTTTCGCTTCTTCGAGGGTAGTTTGAATGTAGGCTTGAGCGTCAAGCTTGGCCTTGTCTTTCAGAGCTTGGATCATTTGCTCTTTAGCTTCTTCCTCTGTCATTCCCGTCAATGCCTCTAGATCAGCAATGTGCTTTTCTTTAAGATTATCAAGTTCACGACTTTTAGCGTTTAGAGAATCTTGCTTATTGGCGATTTTCTCCTTTTCACGCTCCAGATCACGGTGATCACGCTGGTAATCTTGAATGCTCTTTTTCAAGCGTTCATCTTTCTCTCGGAAGGAATTCTGACGTTCCGCCAATTTCTGATCACGCTTTATGACAGCACGTTCATGCTCTTCTTTAAGGTTTAAGAAACGTTCTTTTGCTTCTAGGATTCTATCCTTCTTAATTTGTTCTGCTTCTTTTTTCGACTCTGCCATTAACAACACTCCTTTTTTCTTGAGCGTGTTTTGCCAGAGTACAAATCCGCCACCTAAACCGGCAACAAGAGATATAATAGCAGCAATAATAGTTATGACCATTTCTTTATGGTTTATAAATTCTTAAAAAAACCCATACCTACTGCGCATGTTGTCTAAACTCCTAATAATCAGGATCTGTACCTTCTACAACGTCTTGACCTTCCACTGGAGTAAACTCCCTTTCACAAGGTGCGGCCTGCTCGTAACGCTGTAAGACAGGCTCATAACAACGTGCTCGTTGAGTTCAGCAAATTAAACAGCAAGTATGGGAAACTTATTAGTCCTGTAGTGCTGCGTCTAAAGCAGCTTCCACATCGACAAGCACTTTGCTCGTCTGAGACTGAACGTCATGAGATTGTTTCGTAGCCAATTCAGCTTTTGAAGCCAATTGAAGGGCACACATGCTGAGTACATCTTGTTTATCCTGCACCGCATAGCGGGTTTCAAAACGTGTTACAGCATTATTTATGGTTTTCACAGCAGCTCTAATCTGACCCTCTTCTTCCTTTTTAATAGTCAAAGGATAGGCCCTGTTTGCTATGGTAACTTTTATTTTTAGTGTGTTCTCGCTCACGAGATTATGCACTTAACAATTTCATACAACGGTCAATTTCCCGTATCAACTCCGCAATTTTCTCCTCACTGTAAGTGTCCCTTGTGGGCGAACCACTCTGAACAGTCAATGCAAGATTGCGTTGTTGCAACTGATTGTTAAAATCCGAATGTTCAACCTGCATGGCGCCTAAGGTTTCCTGCAAATGAACAATCTGATCTTCTAGTTCTCTAACCTTATCTCTCAAGCTTGTATTGATGTTGGCCACTTTCGAGGCCTTCTCCACCACACGCTGCATTTGAGAAGTTAAGTCAGATGACATAGATTTCAGTTTAGACCAAAGATACCATATTGTAGCTTTGCATGATGAAGAAAATTTTTGCTCTCCTTGGTTTTTTGTTAACTAGTATCCTTTTACCAGGACAAAACCTACTGCTTTCCAGTCCTTTAGAGATTCCTTTGGTCCTCAGCGGCACCTTTGCTGAGCTACGATCAAACCACTTCCACGGGGGAATTGACATCAAAACTCAAGGAAGAAGTGGATTAAAAGTACGTGCGGTGGCTGCTGGCTATGTGAGTAGAATTTCGATCAGCCCTTATGGCTATGGAAATGCGCTATATATCAAGCATCCAGAAGGATATACCTCTGTTTATGGACATCTTAATGGGTTTTCGACAGAAATTGAGCGATGGGTGGAAGAGCAGTTGAGGGACAGAAGTAAGAATAATGGGAATTTATATCCCTCCAAAGAAAGCTTTGTGGTTCAGCGCGAAGATTTTATCGCGTTTTCTGGCAATACAGGAGGCTCTATGGGTCCGCACCTACATTTTGAGATAAGAGATTCGCGAACAGAAGAGCCCTTAAATCCTCTTGAGTTCGGTCTAACCGTTTTAGATTCACGGCCTCCTTCTCTGAGGGGGCTCATGTGGGTGACTCAAGATTTCACAGACCGCGGGAATTTTAAAGATGGGGACACACTTGACCTACGAGCCCTTAATATTGGAGTTCCCATTGGGATCAACCTTTACACGACGGACAAGCAGGATGGTGCAAACAATAATAATGGCGTGTACAAAATCTTAAGCTCCGTGAATAATGACGCTGTTTTTAGTGCGGAATATCGAAGAATAAATTTCTCTACGAGCCGGTTCATTAATGCGCATTTTGATTACCAGCAGTATTATGCGAGTGGAGCAAGATGGACTAGGTTGTATGAGTTAGACAATAATCCACTGAAAATCAGTAGTACAGAAGAGACTATATTCCCAGAATTTAGATCTTCAAAAGGCTGGATAACAGTGGCTAAAGACAGCTTAGTTAATGTAACAATTCTAGTTACTGACCATGCAGGAAATAAAAGTAACACCTCTTTTTACATCCTAGGATCACCTATGGATAGTACCTTCAGAACAGGACTTTCTTGGGACCAAATGCATACCCTTAAGGAGGATAAAATACGGGTAAGTATTCCTTCGGGAGCGATGTATAGAAATACCAATTTTAAATTGGTGAAAAAAGGTCAAGGAAAATATTTAATAGGCGGTGGAGATGTGCCATTACAAAAAAGTATTGAGGTGACTTGGAAACTAGATTCTATTCAAAAAGGTGGTTTTGGATGGTTCGCATGGGTCGAAGCAGAAAGCAGAAAGCAGCGTGCGGAAATAGCTAAAAGGACAGGTGATGTACTTACTTTCTCTACGCGAAACACAGGGACGTACTATTTAGACCAAGACCTTATAGATCCGTCTGTGAGCTTGGCACAACAGGATCCTGTTTCTCGATCTGGTAGCCAATTCAAAGAAATAAGAATAAAAGCGGAAGATGATAAGACGGGTATTGATCGTTACAGTGCTAGGATTGACGGCAAGTTTGCTAGGATTGACTTTGACTATAAACACAATTTGTTAAAAGTGATTATACCCAAGGAAATAAGCGTAGGAAGCCATAATTTGCGTGTAGTAGTTATAGACGGTGTAGGAAACACCACCACGAAGGAATACAACATAACTTTATGAGATTGATTAAACTCTTATTCGCAGTATTTGTTTTTACCACATGCGCTAAAGCACAGCTGGTTAAAGACCCAGTTCAGCTGCATGGTATCGTAGTTAGCAATGACAGCTTGATCCAATTACTGCCTAACGTGCAAATATTGGTAAAGAGTCGCGGCCAGATGTCAGCAACTAATAACGATGGTTTCTTTTCATTAGTTGCTATGCCTGGAGATACTATATATTTTCAGCACATTGGCTTTAAGGTTCAGAAATTTTGGGTACCTGACACCCTAGATGGAGATGCTTTTTTATCACGGATTATCTTAGAATGGGATACAGAACTGCTTGATCCTGTGATCGTTTATCCGTGGCCTTCTAGAGAAAATTTCAAAGAAGAGTTTCTAGCAATGGAAGTCAAAACAACAGAAATGGACATTGCACAGCGTAATTTAGCCATGGACGAATTGAGGGCTCGTGCACTGGCGATGGGTTACGATGCTACTGAGATGCAAGACTATATCATCTCCATGCAAAATCAGCAGCTGTACAATCAAGGACGAATCTATGGCAGCGGGCCAGGTGCGTCCGGTGCATCGGCCATACTTGGTGCTCTATCCAATCCTTTCGCATGGACCCAACTCTTTCAAAGCCTCAAGCGATAACGATGTTTTATACTCGCTTCGCACTGCTGGCAAGTCTTTTTGTAGGCACTGTTTGTTATGGACAAATCGCTGACTCCACACTGTTAGACGAAGTTGAGGTAAGTCAACTACGCGGTGCTGATGAGAGAATAAAAGTCAAAGGAAAAGATCTGAAATTTACGACTGGAGCTGAAGGTGGTATTGAAGGTGTGGTCAAAACCTTTGCAGGGGTGAGCAGTAGAAATGAAATGAGCTCCCAGTATAATGTACGTGGAGGTAATTTTGATGAAAACCTTGTTTACATCAATGGATTTGAGGTTTTCCGACCTTTTCTTGCCAGATCAGGACAACAAGAAGGCATGAGCATTATCCACCCGCACCTAGTCGGGAACATTCTATTCAGTGCCGGTGGGTATAGCGCAGAATATGGTGATAAGCTAAGTTCTGTACTGGATGTGCGATACAAACGAGGAGAACAGGAGCTAGATACTAAAATGGAAGCATCCCTTACCGGAGTAAGTTTCTCTTCGATAAAAGCAGGTAAACATTGGGAGGTACTTACGGGATTGCGCTATCGTAATAATGCACTACTCTTAAATGCCACAGATATTCAAAGTGATTACAGGCCTGTAAATATGGATGCTCAAATTCTGATGCGTAGATCGTATAGTGAAAAGTGGAGTGTCGAGATTTTCGGACATTTCGCACACAACAGAATGAACCAAATACCGCAGAACAGAAAAACGAGTTTCGGCTCGTTACAAGAAGCTCTTCAACTTACAGTCTATTTCGATGGACAGGAAAAATTTGGATATGACACTCAATTCATGGCCGCTAGGCTTAACCAAAGGCTCAATAATGCGAGTAATGGATATCGTTCTTTTAGCACTACAGCCTTCCATACTACGGAAAAAGAAATCACGGATGTTATCGGGTATTATAGACTGAGTGAACTCAATAATGATCTTGGTAGTGATGACTTTGGAGAAATCGCTCAAGTCAGAGGTGTCGGAGGTTTTCAGGATTTTAGAAGAAACTTCTTAGATGCCTATATCATTAACCTGAACTATAACGAGGGCCGTTTTTATGGTAAGAACAACCTCAAATGGGGAGCCACTGTCCAAGGTGAGGACATTTATGACCGTTATAAGGAATGGCAACGTATCGACAGTGCAGGATATAGCTTGCCCTACAATCAAAGTACTCTAGACAGTGTTTCTAACGGAAGATTGTACAGTACACCCTATAAAGAGTTGGAACTTTACAGCCACGTTTCATCTAGTCAAACCTTGAAGAACTACAGGGCAAAAGCCTTCGTGAATTTCAAAGGGAAAAAGGCCATAGCAAATGGAGAATTGACCTATACCATTGGAACGAGAATACAGTATTCTGTGCTGAATGAAGAAGTTAGGATCAGCCCTAGATTACGCGTGCTCTACCAGCCTTTAGCGGCTAAAAGGTCTTATACGTTCGCTGCTGGGCTCTATGACCAATATCCTTTTTACAGAGAAATGAGACGCAAAGATGGAACCTTAAACACCGGTGTAAAAAGTCAAAATGCATTACATGTTACTGCTCGGTCAGACAAAGAATTTGAGATGTGGGGACGTCCATTTGTCTGGTCATTAGAGGGTTATTTCAAGAGTCTGAGCCGAGTAAATTTATATGACGTAGAAAATGTACGCATTAGATACAGTGCTCAAAATGATGCCCAAGCAAGAGTCTATGGGTTTGATAGTCGTATCAATGGTGAATTTGTGCAAGGAACAGACAGCTGGTTTACTTTTAGTCTATTTAATGCGCAAGAAAGAATTTTAGATAATGAAGACTGGTTTGCGAGACCATCAGATACTCGTTATAATTTTGCAGTGTACTTTCAAGATTACTTGCCGAAAGATCCAAGTGTAAGAATGAGTTTAACCCTCATGGTTAGTGGAGGATTTCCCTTTGGACCTGATGGCACTGGAGATGGAATAGCGTTACCTGAACAGCGTGTTTTTCGAGCACCACCATATCGCAGGGCAGATATAGGGTTTATTAAAGTGATGAAGGGGAAATGGACGGAACAGTTTGATGAAATATGGATCAGTGTTGAGGTTTTCAACCTTCTACAAGCGAGAAATACAGTGAGTTATTTATGGGTCAGAGATATTAGCGCCAAGGGGCAATATGCTGTACCAAATTACATGACCAATCGATTGGTTAATCTAAAAATGCACGTAGACTTTTAATTATGAGAATTGTTGAAACCTGGAGTACCAAGCAGTTTAAAACGACCATCTATGCTATGGAGCGCTGGCACTATGTAGAATTCGAAGCGGGGCCCATGAAGCAAGGCTTTAAATTTATGAAAGATGCCCACCCTGCTCCTGCAGATGTTAAAAGCGCACTAACCGCTGAATTCCTTGATGGCGTCTATACCATTTTCAACCAGATGTATGTAAACTTTAAAGATCATATCGGAAAATAGACAAGTGCTGATGCGTGAGACCTTTTACTTGGATAAAAGTTCTATAAAGTCCGATTCAATTGATTTTCCTTTATCCTGGTTGTACCAATCTTGAGCAAAAAGGGTCCATTCTTTGTAGTCAAAAGATGCTTTAGACTTCCACTCAGCAAGGTGGGCGACAAGCGCAGAAGGTCGGGGACCGTATGTTCCTAGAACCATTCCATCTGCAGATATTCTAACCAACTTAGGAATAGAACGTCCACCATTCGTTAAAAATTCATCCATCAGTGTTGGGTGCTCATCGCGCATGATAATCCTCAATGGAACCTTAGCATGTTTTGACCATTGATGTACAAATGGAAGCATATGGGCGGCATCTCCACACCACGTCTCGCTAAATACGAGCCATTGCTCTCCTGGAGATACAAGAGATGTTATCTCGTCTAAATATTCCTGCTCCGATTTATAGAGTTTCTCCCACCTTCTCAATCGCGCTGCCCCTAGCTTTGTATACCCCACGTAAGATTCCTTTTGCTCACCAGAGGTCTTGCCTTGTTTTGCGTAAGCCTTGTTTAACTCACTATACTGATCATAGGTCATACCTATTGCGAGTATCAAATTTAACGTGTTTTTCAGTTCGAGAACAGTCATCTTAAAAGAGATTTATGAGGTCTTTGTGACCAGCTTCAATGCTGGGCGTTCAATACACAAATGAGATAGTACTCCAACAACCACGGATAGGAAGAGGAAGCAAAGAAGTTGCGCTAGTGGATGTATTTCCAGGGTCTTCACCCACATCAAAACGGGTATGTGTAATAAGTAAAGAGAATAAGAAATGGCACCTATAAAACGAAAGGGTGTCCAAGATAAAAAGGCACCCCACCAATCTTCTTTTTTAGATGCCAGTAAGAGTATTCCCCATAGCAAAGCCGCAGGCAAGTAGACTGATGGGTGAGTGAAATTGGTCGCTAATTGGCCCCAAATGACAAAAACTACCAGTGCCGCCGCCGCAAAGAATTTTGAAAACGAATGAGACAAGAGTATTTTAAAACTCCTGGGGGATTGGATCTCGAAAAAAGCCAGCCCCGTTCCTATTAAGAATATCGATAAATACCTCAGCGTACTGAATCTAGGCAAGTCAAACTGAAGATTGCATATTATGGCAGCCAAAATACCACAGGATATAGCCATATAGACTGCCACTTTATTCCACTTGAAGAACTTTGCAAAAACAAAAATAAGCAATGGGCTAAGCAGGTAATACCTAAACTCGGTTGAAATAGACCAGAATATATGATCGCCCCTGCGCAATGTCACGTGTTCCCAGATCTCTTTAAGATCATCTATGACGACGTTTAAACCCATTTCGTTGGCGAACCTGAATACGAATAACGCCATAACAAAGGGAGGGAAAATTCTAAGTACCCTGCGCAGAATATAATAGCGCCAGTAACCTAGATTGCTTCTACCCTGTATCCAAACGGATATTATTTGCTTATCCAATAAGTAGGCAGAAATCAGAAAGAATAAATAAACACCCAGTTTACCCCGCGCTAAAAAACCATCTGCAATCCATGGAGCTAGTCCTTGGTTTGCGGCATGACCAATAAGTACCAAGAGAACAGCCCAACCTCGCAAACCATCTAAAGCCTTATGGTGGTCTTTGCGTTGATCATGAGGAAAGAAAATACCCTTGAATGACATCCTTACTTCTTAAAATTCATTAATATATAAGTACGTTATTTTTCAAATTCTCTTAGTGCATCCTTAATAATTGATAGAGCAGCCATAAGCTGATCACTTGTAATAATCAATGGCGGCGCAAATCGGATAATATTTCCATGTGTTGGCTTTGCTAAAAGACCCTTGGATGCCATTAACTTACATATGTTTAGAGCTGTCTCGCTTTCCTCTGAATCATTAATGACGATAGCGTTTAATAATCCCTTGCCTCTGACTAATTTGGCTATACTACTAGTTTTAGCATATTCATTAATTTCATTTCTAAACATTTCGCCTAAAAGCTCTGCATTTTCGACTAATCCTTCTGCTTTTACGACTTCTAAAGCGGCAATTGCAACTTTACATCCTAGAGGATTACCACCAAATGTAGACCCGTGTTCACCTGGTTTAATAGTAAGCATTACTTCATTTGATGCTAACACAGCTGAAACGGGGAAAACACCGCCCGAAAGGGCCTTGCCTAAAATAAGTACATCAGGCTTAAAGCCGTGATGATCGCAACATAACATCTTTCCTGTTCTGCCAATACCTGTCTGAACTTCATCAGCAATAAATAAGACATTATTCTCCTTACACAAGTTGAATGCCGTCAAAAGATAATCATCATCTGGAACTACAACACCAGCTTCGCCTTGTATAGGTTCAACCATGAAGCCTGCTACGTTAGGATCAGATAAAGCAATTTTTAATGCATTAATATCATTGTATGGGATTAACTCGAAACCTGGCATAAAAGGACCGAAACCATTAGTGCTTGACGGATCTGTAGAAGAAGATATGGCACCTAAAGTTCTACCCCAAAAATTTCCCTCTACAAAAATAATTTTAGCACAATTACTAGGGATTTTCTTAACTTCATAACCCCACTTTCTTGCTAATTTAACCGCTGTTTCGCCTCCTTCTACCCCTGTATTCATAGGAAGAACTTTATCATACCCGAAAAAAGATGTTATAAACTTCTCATACTCTCCAAGTACATCATTGTGAAACGCTCTGGAGGTTAATGTTAATTTCGTAGACTGGTCTATTAGAGCTTTAATGATTTTCGGGTGACAATGACCCTGATTCACAGCACTGTAGGCAGATAAGAAATCGTAATATCGTTTTCCTTCTACGTCCCATAAGTATACTCCTTCTCCTCTCTCCAAAACAACAGGTAATGGATGGTAATTGTGAGCACCGTAGCGTTCTTCTAATTGCATTATGGATTCTGAAGTTGTTGTCATTAGGCTATGGTTTTTCTAATTTCCACAAATATAGGTAGCATAATTCGTCATATATACTCTAAATCTCATAACTTCATGGTCTAAAATTATTTCGATGAAAAAATTATTACTTTCCTTGGGCGTAATAGTCCTAAGTACAGGTGCTGCCTTCGGTCAGTACTACCATACAGCTGCGGCTGGTGGCAATCCAAACAATGTAAATACAGAAGACACTGAGTACCCTGTGGGTGGTGGAATAGCTTCAGGTTGGACTTCTATTGTCGCCGCTGCGCAAACAGCAGGAACTTATTCCACGTCGCAAACTATCCCATTTACCTTTTCATTTAACGGTAATACAGCAACTACGTATCGTGTTTCCAATACAGGTATTCTAACATTCTCTCAAGCTACATCTCCTGCGAACCATAGTTCTGGAGCTGCTGTATCGATAGCGAGCAGTACGATTCCTGATTCATCTATTTGCATCCTAGGTATAAACGGTAGTGGTGCAAATGATCAGATTGCTCGTAAAACATTTGGAACTTCTCCTAACCGTCAAGAATGGGTGCATTTCGCATCGTACAGCGCTACAGGAACATCAGGGAATCACTGGACTTACTGGTCTATAGTACTTGAAGAAGGATCTAATAACATTTATATTGTAGATCAGCGTGCTGCTGGTTGGGCCGGTACGGTAAACCTTGGTGTTCGTGCTAATAGTACTACGATGGACAGCATCATGGGTGTTGCAAGTGCGTCTACCAACCTTCCTGACCGCACGGATAACACGCACCAAACCTTTGTACAAGGTGTTCAGCCGGATTACGAGATGGCAGGTGCTTCTGTTAATCTAAACCCTTATTTAGCATTAACTGCCTCGCCTTTCTCTGTGAGTGCTGACTTTATAAATAATGGCGCAGCTACTATTACGAGTGCGACCTTAAACCTCAGTGTGAATGGTGGTACAGCCACTACTTCAGCGTTGACAGGTATCAGTGTTTCTTCTGGAGCAACAGGAACGTTGACGGCGACTTCAACGTGGAATCCATCGACTTCAGGTGTTTACAATGTGAAAGCTTGGTTGACCGGTCTTAATGGTAACAATGTTGATTCTAATAACTCCAATGACACTGCCATGACCTCTGTTCAAGTGGTACCAGCATTGACAACGAGATATCCTTTATACGAGACCTTTACCTCCTCTACATGTGGTCCTTGTACGCCGGCTAATACTCAAATGGAAACAGTTTTCGCAGCGAACCCAGGAGAATCAAACTCTATTAAATACCAGATGAGCTGGCCAGGAGCGGGCGATCCTTACTACTACAGCGAAGGTGGTGATCGTCGTACCTATTATGGCGTAAACTCAGTACCTCGTGTTGAAATCGATGGTGGCTGGGATCTTAACGGTAACAGTGTTACACAAACCGTTTTCGATCAATTTCAATCTAGCCCTGCGTTTGTTGAGATGACCGCTACCTATAGCCAATTCTCAAAAACTATAGAAACCAGCGTAAATATTACTCCATTAGCTGATGTAAACTCTAATAACCTTGCACTCTTTGCTGTAGTCTATTCTAAGGTAGATTATGCGAATGTTGGAACTAATGGTGAGACGGAATTCATTCATGTTGTAAAGAAAATGATGCCTAGCTCAAGTGGACAGTCTATTTCCTCAATGGTGGCTAATTCTTCAGTTTCTCAAACATTGAGTTATACATTTAATGGGAGTTACATTCTTCCAGCAAATGCTTCAAGCCCAGTGAATCTTTCAACAAACCATACCGTTGAAAGCTTCAGTAACTTAGGTGTTATTCTTTGGATCCAAGATCTAACGACTAAAGAGGTATTACAGAGTGTCGATGCTACTTATGCAATTGGGACCATTGAAAATGAATTGGCCGCAACTTTGAAAATTTACCCTAACCCAGCTACCGACCGCATTTTTGTTGAAGGTGAGTTTGAAGGTGTTGCTCAGGCAAAACTGATCAGCATGTTAGGTCAAGAAGTTGATGCTTATCAAGGAAGTTTCACTTCAGGAGAAACTCTTGAAATTTCCACTGGACATTTGGCCGCTGGAACCTACTTGCTTGTTGTAAGCAAAGACGGAACTACACACGCTGAACCAGTAGTGATTAAATAGTACTTACACAGCGAACTACTCGCATGTGATTACAAGGGCGGCCCATGGGCCGCCCTTGTTGATTTATAACTGCAGATTGTGGCTATTTTCAATCAGATTTTCCACAATTTTTAAATGTACTTTTACACCATGGGAAGAAAAACGAAACGTATTCCAAACCTTGAACAGGTGCTGCTTACCGATATAGGTAATAAAGGAAAAGCAGTAGGTCGACACAACGAACGAGTGGTCTTTGTTACTGGTGGGGTACCAGGTGATATTGTTGACATACAAGTCACAAAAAAACGTAGGTCATTCCTTGAAGGAAAGGTGGTGAACATCCACGAATACAGTATTGACAGGGTAGATCACCAGTGCGACTATTTTGGCGTATGTGGTGGATGTAAATGGCAAAACTTGTCTTATGACAAGCAGTTGGAATATAAGGAAAAAGAAGTCCGTGAAAATTTAAAGAAAATTGGCCATGTGATTCCTGGAACCTTCCATCATATTATAGGAAGCAAAAAGCAGTATCTATACCGCAATAAATTAGAGTTCAGTTTTACGGATAACAAATGGTTGACCCAGGCCGAGCTTGAAAGCGAAGTGCAGTTCACAGAGCGCCGTGGTGCGGGATTCCACATTCCTGGATTTTGGGATAAGGTGCTAGATATAGACGAATGTCATTTGCAACCGGAACCTAGTAATGCGATTCGGAATTTTGTCAGAGACTGGGCTATTGAGCGTGATCTTCCGTTTTTTCATGCGCGCAGTCAAGAAGGATGGCTGCGTACCATGCTTATTAGGGTATCTAGTACCGGTGAAGTACTTGTGGTGATTCAGTTTAAGACAGAGTTAGAGAACGAGCGTATCGCCCTTATGGATGCCATGGCAGAAAAATTCCCAGAGATCACCTCGCTACAGTATGTGATCAATATGAAACAGAATGACACCATTTACGACCAAGACATTATTGCTTATAAGGGACAGGACTTCATAGAAGAAGCAATGCCTAAGTATAGTGGGGACGGTGAATTGAGGTTTAAAATTGGCCCAAAGAGTTTCTACCAGACTAATCCTGATCAAGCCTATGAACTTTACAAGGTTGCTCTAGACATGGCTAATATTCAGCCGGAAGAATTGGTTTTTGACTTGTATACTGGAACGGGAACCATTGCGCTATTTATGGCGGAAAAAGCACGTGAGGTAGTGGGGATTGAATTAATTCCAGAAGCTATAGAGGATGCGAAACTGAATGCTAAAAACAATGGGATAAAGAACGCAACTTTCTATGCCGGTGATATGAAGCATGTATTTACAGAAGCTTTCGTTAAGAAGCATGGCAAACCTGACGTACTCATTACTGATCCACCACGTGATGGTATGCATGGAGATGTGGTTGCCTTGTTACTAGACCTTGAGGTACCACGTATGATATACGTAAGCTGTAATTCAGCTACCCAGGCAAGAGATCTTGGACTGCTGAGTGAAAAGTACGAGGTTAAGCAGAGTACTGCAGTCGACATGTTCCCGCAAACCCACCATATAGAAAACGTTGTTGAACTGGTTCTAAAGGCGTAAATTCATACCATGAGCACAAAGACTACACAAATCCTGGATGCCCAGGAAATACAGCATAAAATCCAGCGACTCGCTTGGGAATTATACGACAGGCATAGCAAAGCTGATAAACTATATGTCGTGGGTATTCAAGAGAACGGATACTGGCTTGCAGAAAAATTGGTAGAAAAATTATCTGCCATCAGTTCTATTGAAGTGGAATTGGTCCCCTTAGTGATGCATAAAAAAGCACCGGTACTCAATGACATGCACATATCACTTCCAGAACATGCAGAGATTGCTTTAATAGATGACGTACTCAATAGTGGGCGTACCTTGTTATGGGCAGTAATCAAACTCATGGAATTTCGTCCGCAACAGCTTAGTACAACTGTTCTTGTAGACCGCAGCCATAAACGTTATCCGGTGAAAGCAGATCTGAAAGGAATCAGCTTGAGTACAACACTACAAGAAACTGTTCGTTTGAATATAGAGCATGGATTGGCGGTGAATGTCTGCTTGGTCTAAATTACTGCAGTAAAACAACACCATAAGGACTTTAAAAACAGGACAGTACATCCCCTGCGGTGAGCTGGTCTCCTTTTATACGGTGCTTTGCAAGAGAATAATACGGTCTGCGCTCAAAAAGGTGTTTCGCAACGAACTCTGCGAGGTCATCTTGATTGTTTATCAGTGGTCTTTGTACATCATTTTTAAGCCTTTTGGCCAATTCCAATACACTTACATCTAAATAAATCGTGATCCCTGCATGGTTCAGTAGGTCCATATGGTCATAAAAAACGGGGGTTCCGCCACCCACTGCAAGCACACTGTCCTCGGGAATGTTTTCTAATAATGACTGCAACTGCTCATGTTCGAGTTTTCTAAACACTAATTCACCTTTTTTCTCGATGAAATCAGCAATAGAGGTACCTAAGGAATCCTCAATCTGCTGATCTAAATCATAAAACGGAATATTTTTCAGCTTAGAAACTGCCTTTCCCAGGCTTGTTTTACCCGATCCCATATAGCCTAAAAGTATGTATATCATGGACTTAATTCTGTTGCTTAAAGATACACAGGAATGACGACCATGAAGCCCACAGATAAGAATCTCGAATTTTTCTTCTCAAGCCTTGTGAAAAATAAATTCACACGTATATTTGCAGCCCGTAAAGCGGGAACAGGGCGATCTCTTAGCTCAGCTGGTAGAGCAATACACTTTTAATGTATGGGTCCAGGGTTCGAACCCCTGAGGGATCACTTTCAAAGCCTCATCTTTAATTAGATGGGGCTTTTATTTTACCTTTAATTTCTCTGCAAAATTCAGTATATATTTTAAAATCGGTTTGGTTTTTCATGTTACATTTGCAGCTTCATGCCCAGGTGGTGAAATTGGTAGACACGCTACCTTGAGGGGGTAGTGCGATTACTCGCGTGCAAGTTCGAATCTTGTTCTGGGCACCATTCATTTTCTTTATGTCTGTTATACCTTTAGGGTATGGCAGACACCCTCAAAAACACCTCTTCTTCTCATGAGCAGCTTTCATTCGTCCCACCAAAGGCAATGTCAGTCTATGCATCGTTTTCACAGTCCATTAGTACAGTATGGGCAGCGAAAATAGCTTGGAAGTGGTTCCTTACTCCTTATCCTTTTAAGATACCCAAGCGTGAACTCCCCTTTGAAGCAAGGTTTGGTACTCCCGAATTATTTACCCACGAAAACGGTTTAAAGTTTCCTGTGTACAGATTGGGTACTGGAACCAACCACTTATTGCTGGTACATGGTTGGGCTGGTCGTTTTAGCCAATTCCATATGCTCATAGATTTTATGGAGCAGAAGTATCCAGATCTTTTAAAAGAATACACCCTCACCGGTTTCAATGCCGTTGCCCATAGGGGAGCACAAGGAAAGCGTACCATGATGCCGGAAATCGGAACCTGCATCGCGCAGATTACTTCAAGATACGGTCCAGCAGACCTATTGATAGCCCACAGCATAGGCTGCAACGCTGCACTGCATGCCTCTGATCAAAGTGGTGCTGAAATCCATAGACAAGTCCTCATATCCCCTCCTGGGAGAATTTCAGATATGGTACGTATTTTTTGTAGCGCACTGGGGTTTAACGCGAAGGTCAAAGCAAGAATTGTGGCGAACCTGAAGCAGGATTTTGGTGAGGACTTTGATTCGTTTAGTGCGCCGGAATTGGCGCCTAAAAACAAGAAACCAACCCTAGTAATTCATGATACTGATGACCGTGACACTCCTATTGCACTGGGAAGAGAGGTTGGTCAAAACATGAACAATGGTACGTATATAGAAACTTCTGGACTAGGACACAGAAGGATACTCAGAGATCCGAAACTTGCAGCGCAGATTTATACTTGGTGTTTTAACGAATCCGTATAGAACCAGTCTAGTAGTTTAGTGTTATAGCCTTATGAAACAGAACATCTTATTACTACTTGCTTGCATTACGCTTTCCTGTGATGCTCAAATAACTCCCGTCGACATGTCTAAAGAAGAAAACCAATTCCCCATTACTAAAACCGACCAAGAATGGAAGTCTATGCTCACCCCGGAGGAATACTATGTTCTAAGGGAGAAAGGTACCGAAAGACCGTTCACAGGGACATACAATGTCCACTTTGAAGAAGGTATGTACAACTGTAGAGCTTGTGACGCTCCGCTGTTCTCCTCAGATTCAAAATTTGATGGACATTGCGGGTGGCCCTCTTTTGATGCCGGTATAGCCTCTGGAGCGGTTGTTGAGAAGCAGGATAAAACCCTCGGTATGTCACGTACTGAAATCCTTTGTGGTGGATGTGGCGGTCATTTAGGGCATGTCTTTAATGACGGACCCACAACTACAGGGCTGCGTTACTGTGTAAATAGCTTGAGTATTTCATTTGACGAAGACATTAAAAAGGACAGCGAGTAATTATTGTTGTATTATTAAGTCATGAATGCGTCCCGATTCTTACTACTTACCTCCACCCTACTAGTCACCTTTTCCTGTGATCCCTTAGCAGGCTATGACGAGCATGAATGTTACTGTGGCGTGGTTTCGAACCGTGCTGAAATCATACTACCTAACTCTAATACCTCTAACAATCAATACATTATAACGGCGCAAAATAATTGCAGCGGTAACGTACAAAATCTGGAGGTGATCAGGGCTCTTTACAAACAAACGGAAATAGGAGACACTACGTGCTTCGGTGTTTATTGGTGAGGCCATATAATACCTATAAATTTTAATAAAGTAGTTGCGAAATTCAATTACAGGTCTATATTTGCACCCGCTAAGGGCAATTAGCTCAGTTGGTTCAGAGCACCTGCCTTACAAGCAGGGGGTCGGGGGTTCGAATCCCTCATTGCCCACCACAGTAAAACCTAGTGTATATAAGGCTTCCAAGAGATTGGAGGCCTTTTTTTATGCCCTTTCGTTTTCATTGCTTACATTTAGAAGGCCCCAGTAATGGCGGTACTTAGAAATAGTCGTCGGTGCAAAAACGGTACATAAATGAGGGTAAAAGGTTTTTCATTAACACTTAGGAGCAAGGCAAAATCGCGGTTTAATCCAACGGGGGAACTAAAAACAGTCATCCTCAGGGTAAGCTCTGGAGTTCGAGGTGCTAGAAGACCCTACAAGAGTTTGGGAATCGACCTCTACCCCAACGAATGGAACAACCTCACACAATCCCTTCGCA
>CAJWFD010000016.1 GCA_913031435.1 uncultured Cryomorphaceae bacterium | reverse complement strand
CTCCGATTTTAGTACTCTTAAAAACGGGAGGTTTAATAGTCCACCCTTTTGGAAGGAATTCTTCGTCATTCACTCCCGCATCATCAACAGTGTGAAATAAATTTTCTGTGTCGTAGAATAGCACAGATTGAGCTTACAATGAAATTGATATTAGCAGGTAAAATAGAAGTCCGACTGCATATTTTGATTGCATTTATAAGGCGTTTAAGTTAACTGAGCCTGAATAAGTCATAATGCTAGGTGTAGCCCAATTGCATTGGACAGCCCAGATAGGCTCGAAAAGTGTTAACGTATTTTAAAGAATCGTCTTACAGGTATGTCGTTAAGAAAAACATAGTAACAATGATGAAGCGTTTAAGTAAAATAGAGAAGAGAAGAGTCACCGTAGCTCAGGAATCTATACTCGTTGTCAAGACCATGCTGGTAAATCGCTTTCCACGAATCACCTATTCCAGCACTAACTAATAACAATAAGGTAGACCCTGGTTGGTGAAAATTTGTAATGATGCCTTGGACTGATTTCATCTGATAACCAGGACGAATCATGAGCTGTGTTTTTAAGGAGATGGACTGAAGGTCGCGCTGTTCTAACTCATGCAGTAATGCATTGAAACATTCACTTGTAGTTCTTTCCTGTGGTAATGCATAAGCGTCGAACTGGCCCAAGCGTTCTAGCCGCCCATGACTGAGTAAATTATTACCTATCCAATGACAGCTTTCTAGTGTACGCAGGCTTGTCGTGCCTACAGCGAACTTAGGGCCTTCGTGGTTCAAGTATTGGTGCAGCCAAGTCTGTGTGATTAGAATCTCCTCCGCATGCATATCATGGATATTAATGTCGCCCTCGCTGAGGGGTTTGAAGGTACCGGCGCCCACATGTAAGGTGAGTTCCATTCGCTCGTGACCAAGCATGTTCATTCGTTGAAACACTTCTTGAGTAAAATGTAATCCTGCGGTGGGAGCGGCCACTGATCCATTATTCTCGGCGTAAACAGTCTGGTAGCGATCAATATCATTTGCTTCGGCTTCCCTGTTCATATAGGGTGGAAGGGGAATCTTACCTGCTTGTTCTAAAATGACTGAAAATGAAGTGTTGGTGTCCCATTCAAAAAGGACCACAAAGACATCCCCAAGGCGCTCTTTTCTGTGAGCTTTGAGAACTATTCCGCCAGGAAGAATCAATTCTAAAGCATGGTTTTTCCATTTTTTAAGATTGCCAATAAGGCATTCGAAAAGTACGGAACCTTGAGCATTCATGCTTTCTTCCACGCTTTGTCCATGTGGTGTTAAGCAGAAAATTTCTATTGGTTTGGCTCCCTGGGTTTTTGTAAAATGTAATCGGGCTCTGATTACACGTGTATTGTTAAAGATCAATTGACTCTTGCTAGGAATGAGTTCTGGCAAATCTTTAAACAGCCTGTCTTCTATCTTTCCGTCAAAGACAAGCAGCTTACTTTCGTCCCTCTGCGTCAATGGATAGGTGGCTATGCGCTCCTCCGGCAAATCATATTCAAAATCAGATTTTCTCATGTTA
The DNA here is from genome assembly GCA_913031435.1 of uncultured Cryomorphaceae bacterium. Lineage (GTDB taxonomy): Bacteria > Bacteroidota > Bacteroidia > Flavobacteriales > Schleiferiaceae > UBA10364. Next base: position 43,553 of record CAJWFD010000016.1, on the reverse strand, counting down.
TCTTCCTTAACAAATACAAATTTAAGGTTCGCTACTTTAGCAAAGCGAAACAATCTTGAATGGGCAAGCGAATAATAATCTCCACGACGAACGATATTACCACTGACAACAGGGTAAATAAGGTTGCTTTACTGCTGCTCAGTCTTGGCTATCAAGTTCATTGGATCGGAAGAATTCTGCCGGGTTCATCCCCTTTGAATCGCCCATACAAGACAACAAGGATGCGATTAATTTTTAAAAGCGGTGGTCTGTTTTATGCGGAGTTTCAAGTCAGGTTGTTTTTTAAATTACTAATCCACAGGCCTGGAATTTTGCTGTCTAATGATTTAGACACCTTATTGCCTAATTTCTTGATAGCTAGACTCTTGCGAATACCATTGGTATACGATTCTCACGAGTATTTCTGTGGAGTTCCGGAAATTCAAGGACGTTGGGTAAAAAAAGTATGGTTAACTCTAGAACGATTTATTTTCCCCCGCCTTGAGCACATTTGGACGGTTAACGAAAGCATTGCCGAGTTGTATGAGTCTGATTACGGAAAGCGACCTCGTGTATTCCGGAATATATCCCCAATCCCAACTGTTGAAAAAGTAAGTAGAACATCATTAGGATTGCCTGAGCAAGGCTTCATCGCTATTAATCAAGGTTCAGGAATGAATGTAGATCGAGGTCTCGAAGAGGCGCTTGAAGCCATTTCTGGTATGCCTGATTGGAGATTATTACTGGTAGGAAGCGGAGATGCTATTCCAGCCCTAAAACTTAAGGTGCAGGATAAAGGATGGTCTGATAAAGTCATATTTATTGGCCGTGTGCCGTATGCAACTCTTTTGCAGTACACAAGATGCGCAGATGTTGGCTTAAGTTTAGATAAGGACACGAACATAAACTATAGATTTAGTTTGCCTAATAAACTATTTGATTACTTGCATTGTGACGTGCCCGTAGTGACGTCCAAGGTAAGAGAAGTAGCTAAAATTGTCGAAGAATTTGGTATTGGACTAACGGTTAACCCTGAGGATATTGATGCTTTGAAAAATTCAATAACATCGGTGGTGGCGTCAAGGAAGTCTTACTGTGCAGCCATGAAAAAGGCTCAAAAATCTTTGACTTGGGAGACAGAGCAAGTTCCACTTAGGGCATTTTACGCCCAATTTTTATAGGGTGATTGGACAACCGTAGAATTTTATAGACATCATATAAAAACAATGGTGGATACTTAGAGGACAATGCTCTTTTTATGCTTGCTCCAAACAAGGTGTTTAGTGCTTTGATCACCAGCTGTAACTTAAATTTTCTCAGGGTAGTGTAGGTTCTAAATAATGCAACATTCTCATCAATTTTACCTGCGTTAATTAGTAGGGCTAATCCATCTACGGCTTGCTCAGTTTTGTCCATAAAAACATCGTTTTCATCAATGCCAATATGGTACGCAGGATTGTCGATATGCAGAATAGAGGCACATCTGTATCGCAATTGCTGTCCGAACATGGTGTCTTCGTGTCCATAACCTTGAATTGTCTCGTCAAAACCTATTTCCAGGAACAGACTTCGGGTAATAAGAAAGTTAAACGCAGAAAAACTATCGTAGGTATTCTTAGACCTGAATTTAGGTGTCCGCTCTTCCTTAAGTATTCCTATTTTAGACCTTAGGTGATTCGCCTTAAAGTCTCTTCGGTATGCAGTGCCTCCCACAATCACGCTCGCTTGCGCTGCATCTTTGCAGTAATTATAGAGGAACGATGTAGCTTTAGGTAGAGCGTCGGCATCTAAAAACAGCAAGTATTTCCCTGTTGATTTTTGAGCCAATTCGTTTCTGTTCAACGAACGTCCTTTTGTTCTGCTGTGAAAATAAAGACACGTTGCATGTTCTTGCCATACGGTCGCCTTCGAATGTGGAGCGGGAAATTGGTCGGAGATTAAAATCTCTATAGACCAACCCGCAGGTAGTCCAAAGTGAACACAGCGTGACAACTCAGTTAATAATTCACTCACGTCATCGCCGAAAGAGGCAATACATATGCTCAATGAATGATGAGGGAAGTTGTCCATATTGATTAGAAATTTTGAACTATAGTATCATTCACGGATCCTTGGTCCACTTTAAGCGTTCTGTTCGAATATTTATGAATCAACTGAAAATCGTGAGTAGCCATTAAAACCGCTTTGTTTTGGTCTACTAAACCAAGCAGTAATGACATGATTTCCTCTGAAGTTCGGGGATCTAAATTCCCAGTAGGTTCATCAGCTAAGATGACCTTAGGGTCATTTAATAATGCTCTTGCGATAGAGACTCGTTGTTGCTCTCCACCAGAGATTTCAAAGGTACTCTTATGCTTCTTGTGCTGCATACCTACCATAGAAAGCACCTCTAGTATGCGCGCGGAACGCTTGTCTTTGTCTTTCCAGCCGGTTGCTCTAAGGACGAAATCTAGGTTGTCAGCAACGCTGCGGTCACTCAGGAGTTGAAAGTCTTGAAAGACAATACCTAAATCTCTTCTCAGCGCTGGGATATCTTTGTCCTTCAGGGTAGATAAATGATGCTCTCCAACAATTCCTGTACCCTGGGTAAGGGGTAGGTCACCATACAGAGTTTTGAGTACGGAGCTTTTCCCAGAGCCTGTTTGGCCAATCAGGTAAACAAATTCTCCCGCGTCAATATTAAAATTGACATCACTCAGTACCAGGTGCTTTCCTTGGAAAATATTTGCGTCTTTCAGTTGAATCAATGACATGTCGTTGGTATAGCTAAATTGAAGGTTGAACCTGCGATTCAAAGGTATAAGAAATACCAAACGAACACCATTGAGCGTTTTTTAGATGTGAATAACTCCATTGAATTAACCTTTTGTAAGCATACAAGCCCCATTGGGTAGGGTTATTTTTAAGGATAAACCAAAACGATATGAGAAAAGTATTCTCGATGGCATTTGTCTTCATATGCTCATTAAGTGTTTTTGCACAGCAAACTTCTTTAGAACAAGGAGAAGAGGCCACGTATAACACCAGTGTGGATCTTTTTAATGACGGATTGTATGCCGCAGCGCGCGTCGGCTTTGATGAGTTGTTGTCTTCTGATTTACCTACGCAGAGCTTCTTGAAAGAGCAGGGTAGCTTTTATAGAGCCTTGTGTGCATTGTATCTCATGAATGAGAACAGCGAGTATTTCTTGACCCACTTTGCGCAGACCTATCCATTGAGTCCACGTTGGCAAGAAGCCCATGTCACGGCGGCGAATTATTACTTCAACAACCGTCGGTACAAGAAGGTGGTGCAATGGCTTGGTGCTATAGATGCAGCAGATGTTACAAAAGCATTCCGTAGTGAATATTACTTCAAGTTGGCCTACAGCCAGCTGATGATTAAAGATGTTGAAAAAGCACGCAACTTATTTTTTCAAGGAACCGAATATAAAGGAGAATACCAGAGCCATCATCGTTATTATTACGGGCACATTGCTTATCAGGCAGAGCAGTACTCTACCGCAATGGCGCAGTTTAAACTTTTGATTGGTGACGAGAAGTTTGGCGGTGTTGTGCCTTACTACTTGAGTCAGATCTACTATAAAACCGGAGATATTGAGGAATTACTTCGTGTAGGAGAATCCTTGCTTTCTCAAGCCGTGCCAAGCCGCGCCGCTGAAGTCGCCAAATTAATAGGGGAGGGTTACTACCAGAAGTCGAATTGGCTGCAAGCAGTCTTGTATTTAGAGAAGCATAAGGAATTAGGTGGAAGGTTAGCTATTCAGGACCACTATAAATTAGGGTTTGTTTTGTACAAAACACGCCGGTATTCTGAGGCTATTCAGGAGTTTAGTAAAATTGACAACCGTGGGGACGCATTGGGTCAAAGTGCTTTCTATCACTTGGCAGATTGTTATTTAAAAGTTGATAAAAAGACGGAGGCACAAACAGCGTTTTTTAAAGCGAGTCAAAGTGGAGACGATATTCGATTGAGAGAAGACGCATATTTTAACTATGCGAAATTAGCCTATGACAGTAGTACTCCTTTTGAACAGCCACTGGATATCTTTAAGGAGTTCCTTCAAAAGTATCCAAACAGCAAGCATCGCCAAGAGGCCAATGAGTTTTTAGCGAACTTATATTTAAACTCTAAGGACTATCAAAATGCCTTAAAGGCTATATCGGCGGCAGGTTTGGAGCAGCCAACCATGCAAGGTGCCTATCAAAAGGTATCTTATTTTAGAGCAGTTCAGCACTTTAATGCCATTCAGTATACTGCCGCGAAAAAACTCTTCTTGAAATCCCTGGAGTATCCTATGAATAATGTGTATTCTGCTCTAGCCCATTACTGGTTAGCGGAAATCGCTTTTCGTGCTGATGACTTTGAGGGAACATTGGTAGAGTTGTCTAAGTTTCAAGCAACCCCTGGCTCCGCTACATTGAGTCAATATAAAAGAAGTCTTTACAGCAAGGCTTATGCGCATTTTGCTAAAGAGGATTACACTAAATCCGCCACGGCATTTCGCCTCTTTTTAGGTCAGCAAAAACCAAATACAAAGCTGGCGAATGATGCGGAATTACGTCTGGCAGATTCGTATTTCATGACTGGGCAATATGGTAATGCTATCAATTATTACCAAACCTACTTGGGCCGGAATGTACCTGATGCGGATTATGCGAGTTTCCAGCAAAGTTTGTGTTTTGGTTTAGTTGATGAGTCGGAGAAAAAGGCACGTTCCTTAGAACAATTGGTAAAGCGTTATCCAAATTCGGTATATGCTACAGATGCCTATTTCGAATTAGGGGAGACTTACATGAAAATGGATCAAAACAAACAGGCGAGTCAAATCTTCACCTCGTTTATTGCAGATTACCCTAAATCTAGATTTATTAAGAATGCACACATTGCATTGGGATTGATTTATCGAATTCAAGGTAATGGCCAGGATGCGTTGACTGCATTTAAAAAAGTAGTGGAAGATTACCCCAACACTTCTGAAAGTATAGAGGCTCTTGGGCTAGCCAAAATCCAATACTCAGAGCTCGATCAGCTCACGGATTATGTGGATTGGATTCAAAACCTTACAGGTACGGAAATAGGTCAAGGCCAGTTGGATTCTACGCTATACAATGGCGCTTATGACCGTTATAGCTTTGGTGACTATCCCGCGGCTCTAAAGGGGATGCAGGATTATCTATCTAAATTTCCAGACGGGATTTTCAGGGTGCCTGCAAATTATTATTTAGCGCAATGTGCCTTCAATGATGGCCTAGATAGTATTGCCCGTGAAGCCTATGAATTTGTTGCATCTTCTGGAGAATTGAGTTTTCGAAAACAAACGGTAGAACGATTGGCTAGTTTGTTTTATGCAGAACAAAACTTTCAAAAGGCGTTCTTTTACTACCAGCAGGTATTGGGGTTAGTAGGTAATGCTGATGAGGGCCGTAGGGCTCGTCTTGGTCTGATGCGTTGTGCAAAGTCTATACAAAACACAGCGGTCATTCTGCAGTATGCAGAAAGCTTGCTGCAGGATGAGGGGCTCCCAGGTGACTGGAGAACAGAGGCCTTACTCAATGCAGCGCGAAGTGCCTTTGAATTGGGTGACAGTGCAAACGCTAAACTGTATTTTACTCAGGTGAAAAACGAGGTTAAGGGCGAGGCCCAGGCGGAAGCTTCCTATGTACTCTCTGAATTTGATTGGGTTACAGGAAAGTATCAGGCGTCTAACGACGAGATTTTCTGGATGATAGACAATCTACCCTCTTACCCCAAATGGCGTTGGAAATCCTTGATTCTAATGGCCAAAAACTACGCTGGACTAGGTGATGATTTCCAAGCCAATTATACATTGGACTTCGTTATTGATAATGCGGACATAGAAAATTACTCCACAGAAGCACAAAATTATAAGTCTGAATTAGCGCTACAGCGTGAAAGAGAGGCTCAGCAGACTGTTGGGGTGGACAGCTTGAGCATGGATGAGTTCCTTCAAGAAGAAGGAGATGAACTAGATGATTAATTTTCTAATGATGGCATTAAAAGATATGAGAACTAAATATATATTGATCCTACTTGTTTTATTTGGTGGCCAATTAACATTGTCCGCGCAAGAAGAAACCGGAGACCAGGTAAAAAGTGTAGAGATTCGCGTTGTAGAGGATTACAAAGCTCAGGTTCGCAGTGCACATAAGATTTCTGAACAACCTTCGTTTGAAGATACTACTTCGGCAAAATTGTCGGTGAATGTTCGAATTCAGCCAAAGGCAATGATCTTAGATTTCACACCAGAACCTATTCCCTCCATTCGTTTGGGACGTGTTAAACTCCCTAAATTACCTACTCAAAAGGCCAGTGTAGGTGGTGGTAATTATTCCGGTACCTATGCTAGTTTCGTACTTTCGTCTCCCCGGTCAAAAAAGAATGTATGGGGTGTGCGAGCTTTACATGAGGGTGCTTTGAGTGGGGTTAAAGAGGTAGATTATGCCAGACAGCCAAGTTATAATAATGAGGTACTTGCTGATTTCCAACGTGCTACAAAAAACTGGAATTTAAAAACACAGTCGCTACTTAAGGCCGATTATGTTTCGTTTTACGGAGCTAATGTAGTCTCTACTAACCCACTCGATTCTGTGCCGGGTGTTTGGCAGCAACAATATGGTCTTTCCCAGCAATGGTTGCGCACGAGCAATCCAACGAGTAAGATCTCCGCGATGTATAGATCCGGCGGTGCAGTTTATAACTTTACGCATGCTGGATTAAATACGTTTGAACATTTAGCCAAAACAGCCCACCAATTTGAGCTGTATGCAGATGATAAAACAGTGTTCTTAGATCTTGGTTACCAATTCTCCGACTACAACGGATGGGCGCAGGACACAGGAGCTTCACAATACCACAATTTCACCATAGCTCCTGTTACCAGAGGTAAAAACGGCATTCTTACTTATGAATTTGGCTTGAATTTTTCTGGTACACAGCGTAACGTAACAGGTACGAACTCTTTTGAGTTTTATGTTTTCCCAAGGATAAATTTACAGGCAGAGCTCTTACGCAGAACGTTAGCTATTTATGGTGGTTGGGACGGACTTACAGAGCAAAATACCCTTCAAGGACTAGTGTCTAGATCACCTTTCTTGAGCATGAACCAAGAGCTGCGTCTATCTGGTCAGAATAAGGGTTATGTAGGTATGCAAGGAGCACTTATAGGTAAGCTGCAATACCGAGTAGAAGGTGCCATGACCTTCCTTAATGATGCCGTGGTATTCACAAGAGATTCCATTCAAGAATTAGTCTCTGTTGGTGATGCTCAATTGGCTGCTTTACAAGTGGGATATGCGAATAACGTTGTACAGACAAGTGTAAGGGGAGAATTAAGTATTCCGTTAAAGTCATTTACCGCCAGTACATATGCCCAGTTAAACTCGTTCTCTGGAGATGATTACATAGGCAAAGAAGGTCGAATCCTAGGAGCGATGATCAGCTATAGGATTAATGAGCTAAGTATTACTTCGAATCTAAAATATGCTGGCGGCAGATACATGGAAAGCGGATATTCTTTAGAGGATTACACGGATTGGAGTGCCTCTATTCATTACGAAATAAACCCAAACCTTAGTGTTAGTCTTAGAGGTTTTAATCTACTCAATCAACGATATCAAATGTGGGAAGGTTACTACGTTCGTGGAGCTAGAGGACTGTTCATTTTAAACTATCAATTTTAGTAGGAACATGGTCTTTAAGATCTTTAATATGTTAATAAACATGTTGGTAAGTGGATCTCGCTTTTAGGCCTGTTTAGTCGCTTTATGGAGCCCGAAAAGTTATCTTTGATAGGATAGCATAAAAGCACAACACTCAACACGAATATGAGCGAAGAGCAAAAGAACTATGACGGCGGGTCGATTCAAATACTTGAAGGACTAGAAGCCGTTCGAAAGCGTCCTGCCATGTACATTGGCGACATAGGCGTTAAAGGTCTCCATCACCTGGTGTATGAGGTCGTAGATAACTCTATTGATGAAGCATTAGCAGGACATGCTAATGACATCTATGTAACCATTAACGAGGACGATAGTGTCACCGTAAAAGATGATGGACGTGGTATTCCAATTGACATTCACCCGAAAGATGGTAGATCTTCTCTAGAAGTCGTCATGACTGTACTTCATGCGGGTGGGAAATTTGATAAAGATTCCTACAAAGTTTCTGGTGGTTTACACGGTGTAGGTGTGAGTTGTGTGAATGCACTCTCCTCCATGCTTCATGCTGAGGTACATAAAGATGGTAAGGTACATGAGGTAGAATTTTGTCGTGGTGCGGCGAAGTATCCTACTCGCGAAATTGGTACCACAGATTACCGCGGTACTATTGTAACCTTCAAGCCAGATCACGAGATTTTTGAAGTGTTAGAATACCAGTACGAGATTCTAGCAAAACGCATGCGTGAATTGGCTTTTCTAAATAAGGGAATCAGTATCACTCTTGTAGATAAACGCGAAAAAGACGAAAAAGGCGAATTTCTAGGGCATCGTTTCCATTCTCAAGATGGTCTCGCTGGATTTGTGAAATATATAGATGCTTCACGTGAGGTGATTATTCCTCAAGTGATGTGTATGGAAGGTGAGCGTGATGGTATTCCAGTTGAAGTAGCCATGCACTACAACACGTCTTATACGGAAAATATTCACTCTTACGTGAATAATATCAATACACACGAAGGTGGAACACACTTGGCTGGTTTCCGTCGGGCACTAACTCGTACGCTTAAAAAGTACGCTGACGAAAGTGGTTTTCTTGCCAAAGAAAAAGTGGAAGTTAGCGGTGATGATTTCCGCGAAGGTTTGACTGCCGTTGTTTCAGTGAAAGTAATGGAGCCTCAATTTGAGGGACAGACCAAAACTAAACTTGGTAACAGAGAAGTTGCCGGTGCAGTGGATAAATTAGTGGGTGAAATGCTTACTAATTTCTTAGAGGAGCATCCAGCTGAGGCCAGAATGATTGTAGAGAAGGTGTTATTAGCAGCTCGCGCTCGCGTTGCCGCTAAAAAAGCACGTGAAATGGTCCAGCGCAAGGGAACGATGTCTTCTATGGGCTTACCTGGAAAACTTAGTGACTGTTCCGAAACTGATCCTGAAGTATGTGAAATCTTTCTTGTCGAGGGAGATTCTGCAGGCGGTACAGCAAAACAGGGCCGTGATCGTAATTTCCAAGCGATCTTGCCTCTTCGTGGTAAAATTTTAAATGTTGAGAAAGCTATTTCGCACAAGGTTTTTGAGAACGAAGAAATTAAGAATATGTACACGGCACTTGGTGTAAGTGTAGGAACAGATGAAGATCCAAGAGCTTTAAATATTAAGAAATTACGCTATCACAAAATTGTCATCATGACCGATGCAGATGTTGATGGTAGTCACATTTCAACCCTTATTTTAACCTTCTTCTTCCGTTATATGAGAGAACTAGTGGACAGAGGCTATGTGTACATAGCAAATCCACCGCTCTATTTAGTCAAGAAAGGAGCTAAATCAGCCTATGCTTGGTCTGATCAGCAGCGTGAGGGTCTTCAATTTGAATTTGGTGGTGAGAATGCCCAAGGTGTGGGGATTCAACGCTATAAAGGTCTTGGAGAAATGAACGCGGATCAACTGTGGGAAACAACGATGAATCCGGATGAGCGAATCTTGAAGCAAGTAACCATTGACGATAGTGCAGAAGCGGATAGAATTTTCTCCATGCTCATGGGGGATGAAGTTCCGCCGCGTCGAGAGTTCATCGAGAAAAATGCTAAATACGCTAATATTGATGCTTAGGCAACTCTATATCGACTGGAAAGCCTCCTTAATTGGGGGCTTTTTTGTAGCATGTAGTGCCGTCTTATTAGCATGTACGAATGTTTCGTCATCTGATAAGATGGTGTTTAGATATAATGAACCTGCAGGTATACCTACGCTAGATCCTGCCTTCGCTAGAGATAAGAGCACAATATGGGCTGTTCAGCAGCTCTATGAAGGTCTCGTGATGTTGAACGAGGAAAATGAGGTGGTACCTGCTTTAGCAGAAAGTTGGACCATCGACTCTACGGGTAGATCATATACGTTTTTATTACGCGAAGCACAATTTCACTCTGGTAGAAAGGTGACTGCTAAAGATGTATGCTACGCTCTTAAAAGATTAAAAGATCCTCAAGTGGCTTCACCCGGTAGTTGGGTTTTAGAGCGTGTAAAACGTATTGAGGCGCATGGAGAAAGAGTACTCACCATTACACTAGACAGACCTTACTCATCCCTATTGTCACTTTTGACCATGCCTTATTGCAGCGTTGTAGATACGACTCAGGCTGAGGCAGGAAGACTAGCAACTCATGGTGGAGGCAGTGGACCTTTTAAATTTCATCGTTGGCACTTTGGAGAGAAGCTTATTCTGCATCGCAACGAAGATTACTGGGCTAAGGATTCAATAGGTCAAACGCTTCCTTACTTAGATGGTATTAGTATTTCTTTTCTACCCGATCAGCAAAGTGCCTTTCTGGAGTACTTGAGTGGTAATCTAGAAATCGTGCCAAATATTGATCCAAGCTTCAAAGATGACTTACTCAATCTCGATGGTTTGTTGCGCTCGAAGTATGAAGGCGGTCATAGACTTGAACGTGGTCCTTTTTTGAATACGGAATATCTGGTGTTCAATGCTGATATGAAGCTGCCCAAAGATTTAAGGTGGGCTATTCACGCTGCTATTGATAGAGAGGTCATGATAAAAAGCCTCAGGAGCGGTATCGGTATCCCCGCAAAGGGTGGAATCATACCATTCGGTCTCAAGGAGCACCAGAGCAATATTGGAGTTGATTACCAAAGAGATAGCGCAATGTCAGTCATATCTCGTTATGATACGCTTCCAGACCTTACACTGGTTACGGTTTCTAACTATAGAGATCTATGCGAGTTTGTTCAGGGAGCCTTGAGTGATGTAGGTTGGGATATTGAGATAAATGTTGTCCCATCGGCAACTTTGAGAAGCGATAAGAGTGCTGGAAATATTGGTTTTTTTAGGGCATCTTGGATTGCAGACTACCCGGATGCTGAGAATTATTTAATGCTCTTTTTTTCAGGGTTAAAAGCACCAAATGGCCCTAACTACAGTCGCTATGACAACCCACTGTTTGATTCATTATATCAGGCATTGTCAAAAAGTACTTCAGAAATGGAGCGACTTTCTTTGGCTAAAAAAGCGGATATGCTGCTTATGGAAGATGCTGCTTGTGTACCATTGTATTACGATGAGGTCTTACGAGTACTCCCAAACCGAGTATCGGGAATAAAGACGAATGCGCTAAATGCACTTATTCTAACGGAGGTTCAACTTGATATAAACCTGAAATAGTAGTGACCAGCGGAAAATGGTCACTGAGGTAGATATGATCTACATATTGGCCAGTGGCGATTAATTCTTTACTATGCAAGGTCCAATCGATACGAATAGGTAGGTGCCGCCTTTGTAAAGGTTCAAAAGTACCCATAGGCCCATGACCTTTAAATATGTAAGGATCTATAAGATTGGTCAATAGTCTAGCGTAAAGATTACCTCCTGGAACTCCATTGAAATCCCCACAAAGTATAACAGGATGTGGGCTGTCTTCGACCCATTCTACGATGTGTTCTGCCTGCAAACCTCTGTTTAGATCCGAAGCGGCTATTTTCTTAGCTACAAATTGGCTCGCCTCCAGTAAGTCTTCTCTTGTAGGCTCAACGGTCATATCTCCATCTTGAACCCCAGTGGAGCTGAGGTGAACATTAAGTACGCGCACGGTGTCAAATGGTAATATGATGTCTGCAAATCCAGCACTAAACCTCGCGTACGATTGCTTTTCTACCCGATCAAACTCGAGTGAACCACTGTTAATTATGGCATAGGTAGAATAGATTCCTACACTGTAGCCACTCCATTTTGGAGCATGGGTTCTGAAAGGAAAACGTTCTGCTATTGGAGAAGCTGCACTTTTTCGAATTTCTTGCATGCACAAAATATCTATATTTTGTTCGGACGTCCATTTGGCTATTTGTTCTGAGACTGAGGCTTCTTGATAAAAGCCTCTTACATTATAGGTCGCTATTTTAATATCGTCTAATTGCTCCTCAGGGGCCGTAGCGAAGGGTAATTGCGCAAGTACAGGTATTATAGTTAAACCAATTCCTATCATAGTTATTGGTGATTTACGAGCCATATATCGCAAAGACAAAAGCAGTAAAACGACATTAGGTAAAATTAAAAGGGGAAATATCAGGGACAAGAGACTTGCGCCTGGTAACCAATTAGAAGAAACTAAGGACCCCAGCCCTACAAGAAGTGTAGTGAGAAACACTACGCGATTGGCCCACCGTATTAGGAAACGTCTCTTTTTCACTACTCCTTGGAGATTTTAAATAAAAAAGCCTTCTCATCCTTGCTCAAGCTATCGTAACCACTGTTTTTGATCTTCTCTAGAATTTCATCCATAAGAGCGGATTCCTCAGGAGCTGGTTGTCCACTTGAACTGTGCTTTTTTTTCTTCACGTCTTTGTGTTTAACATAGCTACGATCCCCGAAGCTGAAGCCTCGCTTTCTATTTTTCTTTCCTGAGGAATAAATTATACCGCGGATATGATCAATTACCTGGAACAGGTAGACATTCCATTCGTTGCCTTTTCTCATACTTTGGATGAAGAAGTACGCTACCACAGCACCACCGAGATGGGCAATGTGCCCTCCTGCATTGGATCCGGTTAGACTAAGAATGTCCAATAGCACCAGCCCTGCGGCCAGCATCCAGTATTTTATTTCAATAATACCCCAAAGCTTTACAGGCATTTGCGGCATGTACAAAGCACCAGCTACAAGGATCGCAATCACGCCTGCGCTAGCGCCTACCATAGATCCTGATACTAGTATAGGGCTGAGGTTATATAAAACGATATAAAGAATTCCACCGGCCAGTCCTCCATAGATATAAAGGGCGAGCATTCGTTTTTCTCCAAGGTATTCCATGAGCATTTTACCGGAAAAATACAAGATGATCATATTGAACAAAAGGTGTCGAAACGAAAAATGCGTAAACATATAAGTCAGAAAAGTCCAAGGCTTTAGAATGGCCTTTAAAGGATCAGAAGGCAGCGCGAGAATCTGATCAGCTAATTTCGGAACGAGACTGAAATCACCAGTCAGCAGACTGGTAAATGCATTGACTAAGGTGTATAACAAGAAAACACTAATATTCAGGTATAAGAGTCGCGTCAAATAATCGCCCTTAAATGCATCGTGCTTAACCTTATCAAAAAACTCGCTCATGATTGTCTTTAATGGGTGTTATAAATACCTACTTTTTTTCCAACGTCGAATCAGAATATAACCAAACAACATGCCCCCAAGATGCGCAAAGTGAGCGACACCACTATTACTGACACTAAATCCATTGTATAGTTCAAATAATCCGTAACCGATCACAAAGTATTTAGCCTTGATAGGAAAGAAGAAGTTAAGGTATATAACCTGGTTGGGGAAGGTCATTCCAAACGCCAGTAATACCCCAAAAACAGCACCAGATGCTCCAACCATTGGGGTGTTTAGTAACCTGTTTAGAGCCCCCATACTCGGGTCTGAATAATTATAGTTTCGTTGGATTAAGTCTGCTCCTTCGGAAAGTACCAGTTGTGCGTTATCAGCACTTACTTGCGCTAAAATGTTATAGTATTCATAGCCATTAACTCCGATTTGGAGAGCACTTGCTCCTAAGCCAGTAAGTATGTAATAAATAAGAAACCTTTGCGATCCCCAATGGTTTTCCATAGCACTTCCTAAAAACCACAGCATGATCATATTAGAAATGATATGACGAAAGTTTCCATGCATGAACATGTGAGATATCAGCTGGAACGGATTGAAGCTTTCTGAAGCCGGGAAATAAAGTCCCAACCATTGGGTAATATCTACTCCAAAAGTTGAACGTATGCTTACCATTCCAAGGAAAACTAACCCATTTATAATAAGCAAATTCTTTACCACGGTGGGCATCAAACTGAATCGTTGTTGTGAAATCATAATAGTTTAACTAAATCTTCCTGAGAGAGTTCAGCAATAATTTTTTTACCGCTAGGTGAATATTGAGGATTACTACTGCTGAGGAGTTGTTCTCTTAATGCATTTAACTCTTCAGGGCTACTTGGGATCAAAGAACCGGCTGCTTGCTTGGACAATGACGTGGCTAAATTTTTGATTAATTCAGTTTCTGCAAGGTTCTCCAATTCACTCATGTTTTCTAATAATTTTTCCATGGCAGGTACGGCCTGCTCCATAGAAATAACCATTGGAATTCCAGTGAGTTCGATAGATGTTGAGTTTCCAGTATTGCTCCAATCAAATCCTACTACCGCAAAGTGAGATGCATGTAGCTGAAGTAATTCAAATTCGGAAACATTTAAATTCATTTCAATTGGGAAGAGAATTTGTTGCGAGGCTAAGGTGGTATGTTGAAGTTTTAACCAGATTTGATCAAATAAAATTCTAAATCGAGCTGCTGCTATGTCGATTAAAAGCAACTTATCTCCTAGCGTGGTTACTGCATATTTACCCCAAGGAAGCATTTTAAGTCCATTAAATACTTGGGGGAGGGTCTCAGTAATCTCATTACGCTGGTTCCAAAAAGAAGTGAGGTCTTCTTGCCGTTCCATCGCGGCGAACTCTTGATTTGTATTCAGATTTCTCTCAGACTGCATGCTCTCATATTGCTGGTCAGGAGTTCTCAAACGCGGTCTATCCTCTGAATTACTTAAGAAGGGGTTGAAATTAGGATTTACTCTGATCTCAGGTACCTTAGGAAAATGTCCGTTCGGTAGCGGAGGTATCTGAAAACTGGCTTCAGCATTAAAATCGATAGCTGGTCCGACATTAAATTGTCCAATTGCATGTCTGCCAGCACTTCTTAATACAGCATATATGGATCTTTCATCCTCGAATTTAACTTCTGTTTTTGTTGGATGAATGTTCACGTCCAAACTTGCTGGGTCAATTGTTAAATACAGAAAATATCCTGGATGATGATCTCCACTGAGAACTTCCTCAAATGCTTCACGTAGAGCATTATGTAAAAAAGGAGACTTAATATAACGTCCGTTGACAAAGAAAAACTGCTCACCGCGTTTCTTCTTGGCATATTCTGGTTTTAATATAAAACCACCCACAGATACAACTTCAGTAGTTTCTTGAATAGGAACCAGGCGTTCATCAAACTTGCGACCGAAGATCGCACTAATTCTTCTCCGCAACGGCTCTGCTTGAAGGTGAAAAAGTAGCTTATCATCGCTTTTTAATACCCATTCTATCTGTGCATGTAACAATGCCACTCTGTGGAATTCATCAATACAATGCCGAAGTTCTATCCGATCATTTTTTAAAAATTTTCTTCTCGCAGGAACGTTGTAAAACAAGTTTTTGACCTCCACTATACTGCCCTTAGGTCCAGGGAAACCAGCTTTAGAGATCACTTTTCCATCCTCCAAGTTCAGTTGGGTGCCTAAGGATGTTTCTTCATTATTTGTACGCAAGATCACGTGCGAAACTGCGGCGATCGAAGCCATAGCCTCTCCGCGAAAACCTCTTGTAGTAAGTGCAAAAAGATCTTCTGCAGTTTTTATTTTGGAGGTCGCATGTCGCCTGAAACATAATTCAGCATCTTTTTCGTTCATTCCTGAGCCATTGTCAGTGACGACGATGCCCGTTTTTCCTGCTCCTGAAAGATGAATGGTGATTTTCGTGGCACCAGCATCAATACTGTTTTCAAGCAACTCTTTCACTATGGAAGCAGGTCGCTGTACGACTTCGCCAGCAGCAATTTGATTGGCTACGTGATCAGGAAGAACGGCTATAAGGGGAGTCATAAATAATATTTGGCAGCAATGAGCACTAATGCAATTAGGAATAGTAAGCTGTAAAGTAGCCGTTTGGCATAGCCATCACTTTTACCAGAGCTTTGGGTCCTTCTTAGTTCCCAATTCTCTCTCAATCGCTCGCGGTACTTCTCTTTATCATCAAATGGAATTTCACTAATGCCTTCAGGACGCTCCAATATTCTGAGTCGTTCTTTACGTTCATCATGAAAGCGTGGTTTATGTTGAAAACCACGCGGCTTATTCGATACAAAAAATCCCATATTATCTTAACTTCTCCTTTTCAAAGATAACAACCCACAGTCACTTTTCAGCCCCATGATGTATAGGATCCGAGTCGTTTTAACAGTTCTTGTTTTTCCGTTGCTTTGTTTTGGTCAACTCACTGATAAACAGTCTTTTGACGCGGATTCTGTATTGTCAAAAATGACACTTCAACAGAAAGTGGGACAATTATTCATGGTTGCTGCCTACAGTAACCAGGGGATCGAGCATCAACGTGAAGTGGAGTCATTAGCACGTACTTACCATATCGGTGGCGTTATTATGATGCAAGGGGGACCAAAGCGACAGCTTCATTTTCTTCAGCGCCTTCATAATGCATCCTCTTTGCCCTTGCTCGTTGGACAGGATGCAGAGTGGGGACAAGCCATGAGGTTAGACAGTACGTATAAATTCCCAACGTCGCTTACCGTAGGCGCGGCAAACGACATACTCCTTACGAAGGACCTGGGAAAGGCGTTAGCGTTTGAATGCAAGCGGGTAGGAGTTCATATCAGTTTTTCTCCCGTATTAGATGTAAATACCAATCCTACCAATCCTATCATTGGAGCTCGTTCTTTTGGATCAACGGTTCAGGGAGTGTCAGCACACGGTATTGCTCAAATCCAAGGTTTACAGGGTAGTGAAGTTCTAGCTTGTGGTAAACATTTTCCAGGCCATGGCGATACACAACAAGACAGCCATAAGACCCTCCCAAAAGTAGACAGATCTCTTGCTGAACTGAAGCAAATGGAGTGGGTGCCCTTTAAGGCTGCTGTGGATCATGGGGTAGGTTCAATCATGATCGCTCATTTAAATATCCCTTCCTTAGAGCCCAGCGGTAAACCTACTAGTTTATCTAAAAAAGTGATCACCGAAGTATTAAAAAACCAATGGAACTTTAAGGGTTTAATAATCACTGATGCATTGAATATGAAGGGAGTAAGCGAGTATGCTTCTCCGGGTAAATTAGAAGTAGAAGCCTTTAAGGCGGGTAACGATATTTTACTATTTCCTATGAATGTTCCGGCGGCTTCCAAAGGTTTGATGACCTCATTTACATCAGGAGAATTATCCATAGAAGAATTGGATCGCCGAGTAAAAAAAATATTGATCGCAAAGTCCATTACGCGGTCATATGAAGACTGGAATTTGTCGAAAAAATTTAGTTTAGAGACCACACTCACATCACTTAACCAAGGCCGTAGGTCTCTAAATGAAGAAGTGAGCTTCAAGATAATAGCGGCTGCAGCAACTGCCCTGCCGAACGGGACAGCCGCAATGCCTATTAAAGCATTAGACCAAAAATTCATTCACATTAGCCTTGGTGATCTTACTGATAATTCAATATTTGAGGCTTATTTGGACAGGTATAAAGAGATGTCTCATTTTACCGGAAGTGATACTCCTTTGGATGCTGCAACGGCATCGGATGTCATCATAGTTTCATTTCATCAAAACACAAAGAATCCTTGGAAGCGTTATAAGCTTAACGCCTCCGAGTTTAAGTTGATTTCCGAGCTATCCTCCATGGGGAAGTCGATGTACGTGGTTCATTTTGCCAATCCTTATGGTATTTTAACTTATCCATCGCTGAAGGGTAACCAGCAAGTGATCTCGATGTATGAAAACAATCACGTCGCTCAGCTTCTTGCACCTCAGTTCCTTTTTGGCGCAAGAGCAATGAAAGGTATACTTCCCGTTGATTTGGGCACATGGGGTAAGGCAGGAGATTCTCGTTTGACACAAAGTATTCAGCGTTTAAAATACGGGCGCCCTTTTGAAGTGGGCCTCAGTGAGGCCCCACTTGATAGAATAGACAGCACGATGAGTCACGCTATTAAAGTGGGTGCGACGCCTGGTGGACAAATCCTAGTGGCTCGACGTGGAAACGTCGTTTATCAGAAATCATTTGGCACCCATACCTATGGTGGAAAGGATGTCGGTTGGAAGGACCTGTACGACTTGGCTTCAATCACAAAAATCACCGCGACTTTACCTGGTATAATGCATTGGTACGAGAAGCAGCCCTTGCTGTTAAAAACAACTTTAGGTAACCATACCAATAGACTGGCAGGATCTGATAAGGAAAACCTGGTCATAGAGGATGTATTGGCACATCAAAGTGGGCTACCAGCATGGATCCCTTTTTACTTAAAGACTATAAAAACAGACAGTATTAAGGACTATTGGTATACAGATCTGGATGTGGAGGGTTTTGTTCGTATTCGACCAGAAATGTCAATACGTACGGAGGTACGAGATACTATGTTTTCTATGCTCGCTAAGAGCGAGCTATCGGGATCTGATTACAGGTATTCCGACCTTGGGTACTACCTGTTTCAAGAGATGTTAGAAGAACGTTTTAATGAGCCATTAGATCAATGGGTAACGAACACTATTTACGCCCCTTTGGGTGCTCAAAGACTTACTTATACGCCTTTAAAAAACGGCTTTTTATTAGATGAGATTGTTCCTTCCGAAGAGGACTCCTATTGGAGAAATTCTACAGTGCATGGTACGGTTCATGATATGGGCGCAGCTATGTTAGGGGGCGTTGCAGGTCATGCTGGTTTATTTGCTAATTCTAATGACCTAGGTAAAATGATGCAGATGTATTTGAATCGAGGGATTTATGGTGGTGTCCGATTTTTTCAGCCCAGTACCATCGATAAATTCAGTTCCTGCGCATTCTGTGAATATAAAAATAGACGTGGACTAGGTTTCGATCGTCCTCAAGAAGCAGGTACATCAGGTCCAAGCTGTAGTTGTGCTTCGGAAAACAGTTTTGGACATACTGGTTTTACGGGTACCATGGTTTGGATGGATCCAAAAGAAGATTTGTTGTATATATTCTTGAGTAACAGGACTTTCCCCGACATGGAGAACTGGAAACTGAGTAAGTTGGACGTCCGGACAAATATTCAGGAGTTTATATACGATGCAATGCACTAATTGGGGTTAATTTAGGGGTATGAAAATAGGAGTTGTGTGTTATCCCACTTTTGGTGGTTCAGGAGTCGTAGCTACGGAATTGGGAATTCAAATGGCAAAGAATGGTCATGAAATTCACTTTATAACCTACAGCCAGCCTGTTAGGCTCGATATTCTTGAGCCTAATATTTTCTATCATGAGGTTAATGTTCATGATTATCCATTGTTCACCTACCAGCCCTACGAGCTGGCATTGAGTTCTAAGATGGTAGATACTGTTCTGACAGAAGGTATAGACATTCTTCATGTACATTATGCTATTCCACATGCGTATGCAGCTTACATGGCCAAGCAAATCCTTCTTGAAAAAGGTGTTTATCTACCCATTGTAACCACGCTTCATGGTACAGACATTACTCTAGTAGGTAAACATCCTTCCTATAAGCCAGCAGTGACGTTTTCCATTAATCAAAGTGACTTCGTCACTACGGTTAGTAAGAGCTTGAAAAAAGACACGCTCAGCTCATTTGTTATAAAGAAGGAGATAGAAGTCATTCCTAATTTTATTGATATCAAGCTGTACGACAAAGACCCGCTTTGCGATCGAACACAAATGGCACCTAATGGCGAGAAGATAGTTGCACATATTTCCAACATGCGCAAGGTGAAACGTATTCCTAATATTATCGAGGCATTCTACAAAATTCAAGAAGCAACCCCTGCTGTTTTACTGATGATAGGTGAGGGTCCTGAATGTGAATTAGCGGAACAGCAAGCCAAGGATTTAGGGATATTTCATCGAGTGAAGTTTCTGGGGAAAACATCAGAAATAGAACGACTCTTATGTATGTCAGATCTCTTTTTGTTGCCCTCTGAAACGGAAAGTTTTGGACTGGTCGCACTAGAAGCAATGGCTGCTAGAGTTCCTGTGATCAGCTCGAATGCAGGGGGATTACCAGAATTAAATGTTCACGGTAAAACGGGTTATTTAGTGGATGTTGGAGATGTTAATGCGATGGCCAAATATGGGTTGAAACTACTTCAAGATGATGCGTTGTTATCTGAGTTCAAAGAGAATGCTTACCAACGGTCGCTTGAATTTTCGCTTGATAAAGTTGTACCCATGTACGAGGAAGTATATCAACGGGCATTGCGTCAATCTCGCAAATAGGCTATGTTTCTGGAGGTTAAGGTTTAACTAAGAATTCTAGCCTCCGATTCTTTTTGTGGTGAACCCTTCTTTTTTCAGGTAATCTGTCGCTTTATCTCGTACGTTTCCTTGGAGAATTATTTCACCATCCTTGACACTTCCTCCAACCCCGCATTGTTGCTTGAGTATCTTAGCTAAAGCATTTAGTGGCTCGGTTGGACCTTTGAATCCTCTGATAACGACTACCTGCTTACCGCCACGTCCTTTTTTTTCGAAATGCAGCTCTAAAACTTGCTCGTGGTTAGAGACGTCTTGAACCTCTTCATTGTTGTCATAATCAAATTCCGGATTAGTACTGAAGACAAATCCTCCTAAGTCCTCTAAATTGATTTTCTTTGGTTTATTCTTATTCGCCATCCTATGAGCATTTTAATTTCGAGTACTTCCAATCCAAAAGTAAAGGACATTGTCCAATTACTCACTAAAAGTAGGGTACGTAAATCAAAAGGTTTGTGTGTGATTGAGGGAGAGCGTGAGATTCAAAGGGCAATTGCGTCTAAATGGATACCAAGTGAAATTTGGATGCTCGATGGATCTTCAGTTGCAATAGATTCGAGCTGTTTTCCTGATGTTTATGTAGCAAGCCAAAAGGTGTTTGATAAGATCGCCTATCGGAGCACAACAGAATGGGCTATTGCGGTGTTTCATACTCCTGACGTTTCTTTAGAGGCTTCCAAAGATGTCCTAGACAGAGCAAAGGCTGTTTTAATTTTAGAAGGAATAGAAAAACCAGGAAATTTAGGTGCAGTATTGCGAAGCGCTGTTGCTGTGGGTATAGATGCTGTATTATTGGCAAATCCTGCGATAGATCCGTTCGGACCGAATGTGATTAGAAATGCGACTGGAGCGTTATTTGAAATCCCTTTATTCGTAGGCGATTCAAAGACCATTCAAGGACATCTCAAGATGCATTCATTTGAAAGTTACATTACACATATGCACTCTGAGTCCTCTTCTATGTACGACATAAAGTGGTCTTCAAAAACCGCTTTAATATTAGGTGAAGAAAGCAGGGGGCTGACCATGGAATGGACGGAAAAAGGATACCACAACATCATTATTCCAATGGAAGGGACCTCTATAGATAGTCTCAATGTGAGTGTAGCTGCTGCGGTATTGATGTACCAGTGGAAGGGAAGCCTGCTTGTATAAAAACAAGTTAGGCCCGCAAAGCGAGCCTAACAACTAAACCAATAAACCTAAGCGACCTTCACAGGTATTTAGATTAATCATAACCTTAAACCGTGTCTATTTTTTGTTTTTTCTCAAAATCGCAATGCCTGTAGGACTTTTAGAGACTTCAGTAATTCCTTCTGGTGCTCCAGTATAAAGGAGTTGACCGCCATGTTCTCCTCCTTCAGGTCCTATTTCAATCAAATAATCAGCACGTAGAATGACATCAAGGTCATGCTCAATCACAAGAACAGAGTGCCCCATATTTACTAAGGCGTTAAGCGCTTTTAGTAGTTTTTTAACGTCGTCAAAATGTAAGCCGGTGGTGGGTTCATCAAAAAGAAATAGCGTTTTTCCCGACTTCTCTCCTTTAGACAAGAAGTAGGCCAGTTTAACGCGCTGCGCTTCGCCACCTGATAAGGTAGAAGAACTCTGACCAACATGTGCGTAACCCAATCCCACGTCCTGCAATGGCTGAAGTTTGGTAGCAATTTTAGTCTGTTTTATTTGTTTGAAAAATTCAATGGCTTCATCAATCGTGCAATGAAGGATATCTGAAATACTTTTATCAGATACTTTTATCTCTAATATCTCAGACTTGAATCTATTTCCATTACAGTCTTCGCAAGGCAGGTGAACATCTGCCATAAACTGCATTTCAATAGTTACTTCGCCTTCACCCTTACAGGAATCGCAACGTCCGCCATCTGTATTGAAGCTAAAATGCTTTGCTTTATATCCACGCACTTTTGACAGCTCTGTATTGGCGTAGAGGTTCCGGATATCGTCGTATACTTTGAGGTAGGTGACCGGGTTCGATCTGGATGATTTTCCAATTGGATTCTGATCCACCATCTCAACATGATCTACGGAGTCGATGTCTCCAGTCATTGCTTTGTGTAATCCTGGACGTTCGCCTACTTGTTCTAAATGTTTTTTAAGTGCTGGATATAGAATTTTCTTGACCAGTGTACTCTTTCCTGAACCACTTACTCCTGCAACTACAGTAAATACGCCTAATGGTATAGATACATCAAATCCTTTAAGATTATGTTGACGCACTCCTTCTAAGGTGATGTTCCCCTTTGGTTTTCGCAGTGATTCAGGAAAAGGAATGCCAAGCCTACCTGTTAAGTACCCAGCGGTAAGTGAGGATTCATGAGACAAAACATCCTCTGGTAGACCACAAGCAACAATTTCACCGCCAAGGTTTCCTGCCGCAGGACCTATATCAATCAAGTAATTTGCAGCACGCATAAAAGCTTCTTCATGCTCGACCACTATGACGGTATTCCCTTTATCGCGGAGTGCCCGGATAATTTCAATGAGTTGGTAAGCATCCTGCGGATGAAGCCCAATACTAGGTTCGTCTAAAATATACAAGGATCCAACCAGGGCTGACCCCAGTGAAGTAGCGAGCTGAATACGCTGGCTTTCCCCACCACTTAAGGTACCGCTTACTCTGTTGAGGTTTAAATAAGAGAGACCTACATTTACCAAAAAGTCAATACGAGTACTTATTTCTGTTAATAGACGTTTTGCAATTTCAGCATCACGATCATTAATCGTTAACTCCGCAAAGAATATTTTGAGCTTGCGAAGGGGGAGTTCTACTAATTCGTGCAGTGCTGTGCCGTTTATTTTCACGTAAGAGGCTTCAGGCCTGAGTCGTTTGCCTTTACATGAAGAGCAACTCGTTCTGCCACGGTAGCGACTGAGCATTACTCGAAATTGAATTTTATAACTCTTACTTTCTAAGTGTTTGAAAAAGGCATTGATTCCTTTAAAACCTTTGCCACCTTCCCAGAGCACTTCTTTTTCCGCACTAGTAAGGTCCATATAAGACCGATGTACTGGGAAATCCACTGCAGCAGCACCCAAAATAAATTTATCTTTCCACCTACTCATTGTTTCGCCTTTCCACGGAGCAATACATCCTTCGAATACACTGAGCGTTTGATTAGGCACAACCAAGTCTTCGTCTACCCCGATGATGCTCCCAAATCCTTCGCACTTAGGACAGGCACCTATGGGATTGTTGAAGCTAAATAAATGTGTGGAAGGTTCAATAAATTGCATTCCATCTAATTCGAACAAACTGTTGAATTCCGAAGGTTTCTCACCGTTTAAATAATCGATTAAGCAGGTCCCTCTTCCCTCATAGAAGGCAGTTTGTATGGAATCTTGCAGGCGGTGGATATTTTCCTGATCTCCAACCCTAACTACAGCACGGTCTACTACTAATTTTATAACGGGATCATCAAAGATGCCTTCTTTAATAGCGTCGTCTATACGAATGACCTCGCCATCCTTCATCATCCTAGCGAAGCCTTGTTGTGCTAAAATGGTCAGATGTTGTAGTGCAGTTCTATCCTTAAACGTTACCGGAGCGACGATCAGAAATCGAGTGCCCTCTGGGTGTATATCTATACTGTCAATAACGTCTTCTACTTGATGACGCTTGACCTCTTCTCCTGAAACAGGACTGTATGTTTTACCAATTCTAGCAAATAGAAGCTTCAAGTAATCATAAATCTCTGTAGTCGTTCCTACTGTGGATCGGGGGTTCTTACTACTGACCTTTTGCTGAATAGCTACTGCTGGAGGAATACCCTTAATATACTCCACCTTTGGCTTGTCTAATTTCCCTAAGAACTGTCGTGCGTAAGAGCTTAAACTTTCGACATACCTACGCTGTCCTTCAGCGAATAAGGTGTCAAAAGCTAATGAGCTCTTTCCTGATCCGCTCACTCCTGTGATGACCACAAGTTGGTTTCGAGGTATATTTACACTAACTTCCTTAAGGTTATGGACAGCTGCGCGTTTGATTTCTATGAATTGGGTCATGCTCAGAAAAGGGCTAAAACACAAAAGTAACCTTTAAATAGATGGATGGTTCTGCCAAAAAGCATCAAATTGGAATAGTATTTGATTCTAGTTCTTATATTCACCATAAATAAAATGACTTGCTTATAGAAAAACTGCTACGCTAAATCCTTATTGTATGAACTTAGGAACACAGGAAGACCACGTTTTAGTGGCGCTGTACCGTAGTGGAAACGAGCAAGCTTTTGAGGTGTTGATCCGAAGACACCAGAAAAGAATTTTCCTCCAGATTTATTCTAAAGTGCATGACGCACAAATTGCTGACGATCTTTTTCAAGAGTCGTTTATAAAGATCATTCGCTCTTTACGTAAATCTAATTATGAGGAAAAGGGTAAATTCCTGCCTTGGGCGCTTCGCGTAGCCAGCAATACCACCTTAGATTACTTCAGAAAGGAGTCTAGAAAGAAAGAGTTTCGCCCAAGCGGAGAGTTTACTGTTTTTGATTCATATGGTCAATCAGACCGACCGTACGAGGCTGAGCTTATAGAGTCACAAATCAACGAAGACTTGTACAAACTCATTTCATATCTGCCACTGGAACAACGTCAGGTTTTAGAGTTGAGGGTGTTCTGTGATTACAGCTTTAAAGATATTGCAGAAGAAACAGGAGTTAGCATAAATACTGCTCTAGGTAGAATGCGATATGCGGTAACGAACATGCAGAAATTAATGGTTAAGCACAATATAAGTTTAGAAATGTAATCTCCATTTATACGAAGCGTATTTGATTTTGCGTTATATAAGAAACGTAAACAAATTGCCATGGCGAAAACATTACATTTCGAAAACCTGGACGTGGGAGCGTCTGAAAAAACCATCCAATTTTTATTAAACTACAGTACTTCAACAATATCTATGCAGTTGTCAGAAGATCTCGAAGGACTAGAAGAAATTTTCAAAAACTAAAAAAGCCCGCATTGCGGGCTTTTTTTCTAGTTAGCGATATCAGAGAAAAACTTAAGCCTGATGAGTTGCAATTCTTGTTCCTCGTAATCTTCACCAAACTCTGTTGTTAATTCCTCAAGGGAACCTGCCGTAGCCTCTTCAGTTAAATATTCAAAAAGCTCTTCAATGCTTTCTTCATCGAGAATATCATCGATGTAATAGTCGATGTTTATTTTAGTTCCGCTGGTTACGATGCGCTCCATTTCCTCAAGAAGTTGCGGCATTTTTAATCCTTTGGCGCTGGCAATATCTTCTAAAGGGAGTTTACGGTCGGTACTTTGAATGATATAAACTTTCAGCGCACTTTTATTCGCTATAGTTTTAAACACCATGTCTTGCGGACGATCTATATCATTTTCTTTGACATAAGACTCTATCAACGCTACCATGGGACCGCCAAATTTCTTTGCCTTTCCTTCGCCAACTCCTTGAATATTTTTTAATTCTTCCAAGTCACATGGATAAATGGTGGCCATTTCGCTTAGGGAATGCTCACTAAACACAGCATATGGAGGAACACTTTTGCTTTTGGCGATTTTCTTTCTGAGGTCTTTAAGGTGACCATATAACTGTTCATCCACAGCGACTACCTTTTTAATTTCAACACTGTTATTGAGCTCTTTGTAGTCAATTTCCTTGCGTACTCTAAAGGCCTTTGGAAGTTTCCCTGTGTTGCCCTTTTCAGTGGTCTGTACTGTTCCGTATGCGTCAATGTTTTTTGCGAGGTACAGTCGGATGATTCCTTGGCGGACTACTGCACGAAGGTGACTCTCACTTTTATCTTTGTGTGTTCCCCATGATTTTAACGAGTTTGCGTTATGCTGAGAAAGTAGGGCAGTCATGTTGCCTCGAAGGATGTTGATGACTTCAGAGGTTTTGAATTTGCCATGGGTTTCATTTACGGCTGCAATAACATCCAGTAATTCTGCAGAAGCATCCACTTTCTCCCTTGGATGCCTGCAGTTATCGCACATTTTATCGCAGTCATCTTCATGAAACACTTCACCGAAATAGTGCAATAAAACACGTCTTCTGCATGTTGCTGCCTCTGCATATCCTGTGGCTTCTTCGAGTAGCTGACGACCAATTTCTTGCTCGCTTACCGTTTTTTTTGTTAGAAATTTCTGAAGACGTTCAATATCTTTAATATCAAAATAAGTGATACAAGTTCCTTCACCACCGTCTCTTCCCGCACGTCCAGTTTCCTGATAATAGCTCTCCAGAGATTTAGGCATGTCATAATGTAGTACAAAACGAACGTCTGGCTTATCTATGCCCATCCCAAATGCAATGGTAGCTACAATAACGTCACAGTCTTCGTTGAGGAAAGCATCTTGATGCCTCACCCTTGTTGCTGAATCTAGTCCTGCATGATAAGGAAGGGCATTAATCCCGTTGATCTGAAGCTGCTTAGAAATGTCCTCCACTTTTTGCCTCGAAAGACAATATACAATGGAGGTCTTGCCTTTGTGCTGGCTCAATAACTTTATGATATCATGGTCAATGTCTCTCTTCGGACGTACCTCATAATAAAGGTTGGGCCGGTTAAAGCTCGAAAGGAAGATTTGAGGGTCTTCCATTCCTAATGTTTTCATGATATCTAGCTGGACTTTAGGTGTCGCTGTTGCCGTTAAGGCGATAACAGGACGCTCACCCAATGCTTTAATACTCTGTCTTATGCTTCGGTAATCAGGTCTAAAATCATGTCCCCATTCTGAGATACAATGCGCCTCGTCTATGGCGAAAAAACTGATGGTTAGTTGAGATAATAGCTCAATGTTAGCCGGTTTATTTAAAGACTCCGGGGCTACGAACAAGAGTTTGGTTAATCCAGACTTTAAGTCCGTATGAACTTGTTCTAGTTGTCCTTTATTCAGAGAACTGTTGAGTACATGAGCTATTCCATCCACTTCAGAATGTCCGCGAATAGCATCTACCTGATTTTTCATCAATGCGATTAACGGACTGACGATTATGGCGGTCCCTTCTGCCGCTAGTGCAGGTAATTGATAACAAAGACTTTTTCCGCCACCGGTAGGCATGATAACGAACGTATCTTTCCCGGAAGAAATACTTTCGATAATAGCACGTTGATTTCCTTTAAACTCTGTAAAACCAAAAAACTGCTTTAACTGGTGTTCCCAATTCACGGAAGACATATTTACTTGATTTGCACTTTATTCTCTTAATATAAGGGAATTTTACAAGGCTAGTGAAGGTACTATAGAATGTTTTTCGGATTTTTGATCCCGACATACTTATGAACAAGACGACAAATAGAATGGCAATGAATTTTTTGGACCACTTAGGTGAGCTCCGATGGCACCTTGTGCGTTCGTCTATTGCTATTGTAGTTTTTTCAACGATCGCGTTTCTCTCAAAGTCAATTGTTTTTGACGTACTTATTTTTGGACCTAAGCAGCCCGGTTTTCCGACCTATGTATTCTTTTGTGAGCTGTCTAGCTATATAGGTGGTGATGTGTTTTGCTTTACGGAAATGCCGTTTGAGTTGCTTAATATGAGAATGAGTGGGCAATTTCAGATGCATTTATGGGTGTCCATAGTGGCAGGTATGATTGTCGCATTTCCATATGTTTTTTGGGAAATCTGGCGTTTTATTTTGCCAGGGCTACATCCAAACGAGCGGAAAAACTCAAAAGGGGTTATCCTGTTTACAACCATTCTATTCATCTTAGGTGTCCTCTTTGGTTACTACATTATAGTACCATTAAGTGTTCAATTCCTAGGGACGTATGCGGTGAGTGCTGAGGTAGTGAATAGGATTGATCTGACGTCATACATCTCCATGGTCAGTTCAGTCACCTTGGCTAGTGGAATATTGTTTCAGTTGCCTATTGCAATATACTTTTTGAGTAAAATTGGCGTTGTGACACCAGAATTACTAAAGACCTACCGGAGACATGCTATTATTGGAATATTACTATTGAGTGCTATTATCACGCCACCTGACATTGCATCACAAGTGCTTGTGACTTTACCAGTATTATTTTTGTATCAAATCAGTATTGCAGTAAGTAGAAGAATTGTTAAGCATAAAAAGGCCGCAACTTCATGAAACTAGAAGCGAAAAACATAGTCAAGAAGTACCGTTCAAGAACCGTGGTTAATGACGTGAGTTTTGAAGTAAATCAGGGCGAAATTGTAGGTCTACTAGGGCCTAATGGAGCAGGTAAGACAACCAGCTTTTACTCTGTAGTTGGGCTGATAAGACCGTTCAGCGGTCATGTGTTATTAGATGGTGTGCCTATCGAAAAGCTACCCATGTATAAACGTGCCCAATTAGGCATTGGATACCTCGCTCAGGAAGCTTCTGTGTTTAGAAAGCTCAGTGTGGAAGATAATATTACAGGTGTACTGGAAATGACCAAGCTTTCTAAATCCAATCAAAGAGACCGTCTAGAAGAGTTACTGGAAGAGTTTGGATTGCAGCACATTCGTAAAACCAGAGGCGATTTACTCAGTGGTGGTGAACGTCGCAGAACTGAAATTGCCAGGGCATTAGCTACCAAGCCTAAGTTTATTTTGTTGGATGAACCTTTTGCCGGGGTGGATCCTATCGCCGTCGAGGATATTCAAGAAATAGTTGCTGGGCTCAAGGCGAAAAATATCGGAATACTTATTACGGACCATAATGTGCAGGAGACTTTAGCTATTACGGATCGCACTTATTTAATGTTTGAAGGTAAAATACTTAAGAGTGGAACTGCAGAGGAATTAGCTTCAGACGAACAGGTAAGACGTGTGTATCTGGGTCAGAATTTCGAACTCAGAGCGCGGAGGTAGTCTTTGACCTTTGCTGCAAGTGTTTTCTGAGGAGTTCTAACCGGAAGTCCCTGGTAATCATTTAATAGAGGAGAGAATCTTTCTATCGCCGATTGATAAAGAGGAAGATCTTGTTCGTTCATGCTTTCCCACACGCTTTGGTCCCCTTCGTTTTTCTTGCTGCCTGAGTTGTGGTGCTCTACTAAAGTATTACTCCAATGAAAGAGTTCACCGAAGTATGCTATCGAGGCCGCATAATGCTCGGTAAAACCCACAGCATCTAATCGATCTAAATTCTTAAGTGCTTTTTCTAAGGCACTGCTGTCATGTAAAAACTCTTGTTGATTCAAATATCCGCTTAAGAATGCAGTTTGTCGGTTGTTACTTTGCACCAATCGTGTAAAATCCTGAGGGCTTTCTATGCCTTGCATGAGTTGTTTGTGCTTCTCATTCATTCTTTGTTGATAGTGATTGTAATGTGAAATAGAACGTGCAACAGGAGCTCTAAAGAGGGTGACTACAGTGGCATTTGATGCTACAATCACAGGTCTAAGCGGGAAATGTCCATAAATACACAGAATTTTAGGATCCTCTAACGCTTTTACTAAGGATTCATCTAGATTATCATGTGAATAAATAGCACAACGTTTGTCCTCAGGATAATTACTTTCCAGCAATAATCGCAAGGATGTCCCTGCAGTTTTTGGGATGTGAATAAAAACGAGTTTCTTTGAATTTCGCATTGGCTCGAAAATACATGAATAAACCCAATTATCAACGCCCAGTTTTCATCCTAGGTATGCACCGCTCTGGTACATCCATGGTGGCTCGTGCATTGAACGAAGCAGGAGTATACATGGGGGCTATACGTGATCACAACGCTGAAGCACTGTACGCTGTAGATCTCAATGAACGACTTTTTAGTACCTCGGAGGCGTCTTGGTGGCAACCACCAACCCAAGAAGATTTGAAAGGCAATATGCCGTTATTTGAGCAAGACTTAAGTCGCGAGGATCTTTTTGGCGCTCATTTAAAGCATTATAGTGGTCGTTTAGCCACATTAAAACTAAGTCATAGTGGTAAATGGGGAGTAAAAGATCCTCGTCTGTGCTATACGTTGCCGTGGTGGCTTGAGCGATTCCCGGAAGCAAAGGTCATATGGGTATTGCGGGATGAACAGGAAGTGGTTCAGAGTTTGATGCGCAGACAGTTCAAGAAAGACGAAGCTCAGAGTAGCTTAACAGAGGCATCTGCCTTGGCATTAGTGCGCAGCTACAATGAAGCTGCGGCGGTGAATATTCGAAATTCAGGCGTGGATCATAAAGTTTTAAAATACAGTGACTTGGTTAGTGAAGATGAGATGCTACAGCGCAAGACCTGGTTCTCGCTCTATCAATTTATTCATATCCGTCCTGGTCAAATGACTGGTTTTAAGAGAAAGTCTAATCGAACAATTAAAGCACCAGCACCTATTGAAAAATTGGACTTACCCACAGAAGGTCCATTGGTCAGTGTGATCGTGCCTAACTATAACCACGCTCCTTTTTTACCGCAGCGTATTGAGTCAATATTAAAACAGTCCTATCGAAATATAGAGGTCCTTCTAATGGATGACAAGTCCCCTGACAACAGCTGTGAAATTTTACTTAACTATGCAGAAAGCGACGACCGAGTATCGTACTTATTTAACAAACATAATTCGGGAAGTCCTTTTGCACAGTGGGAAAAAGGTGCCGCATGGGCAAAAGGAAAATACCTCTGGATTGCAGAGAGCGATGATTGTTGTGAGCTAGATATGCTGGCCTTACACGTTCATGCACTAGAGTCAAATGAAGATGCTGTCGTCACCTACAGTCATAGCCATCTCGTAGATGAGCGGGGCCAATTCCTTAGGGACTTTAAAGATGATTATAGTTTCATTTTTGGAGATGCTTCGCGCTGGTCTAATGACTTTACAGCCCATGGTCCTTCCGAAGTAGCGTCTACCATGGTTTTTTCCAATACGATTCCTAATGCCAGTGGCGCATTGTTTAGAAAGGCTGTGTTTGATAGGGTGGGAGCACCTGAGGTGACATGGAAGCTCAATGGGGATTGGTTGTTTTATGCCAGATTATTGCAAGAAGGAGATGTGGTTTTTCATGCGCAACCTCGAAATAAATTTAGATTTCATCAGCATACACAACGTAATAGAGCGATTGCGTCTTACACTGCGTTTGATGAGATATTAAACATGTATGCCGTTTTCGAGCTAAATCATTGGGTTCCATTAGAAACATTACAAAGAGCACGTGCTCAGGTTGCTATGTGGTGGGCCGCAAATGTATTCTCGATGGCGCGTACGTCAGATGTATTACAGAACAATATCAGGTTATACCATTCCTTTAGGGTGTATAGAAAAGGCTTATTGGCCTATATTTTTAAAAATGGTCTGATAAAAATAACGGGTCAATTATTTATTATGTTAGGTCTTAAAAAGCCCGTGAAGAAATTAGCTGCCAGGTTGTTCCCTAAAACTTTTTTCCCTCATTAAATGCGTATTTCTGTCATCATACCTGCCTTTAATGCGGCCTCGACCATTGAGCAAACACTGCAAAGTGTTTTAGATCAAACCACAGTACCTTTTGAGGTTATTGTGGTAGATGATGGATCAACGGACAGGACATCTGTGGTAGTGCATGAGTTTACAGGCTTACCTATCAAGGTGCTTACCCAGTCTAATCAGGGACTTGGCGCAGCTAGGAATGCCGGAATGGAAATTGCTACTGGAGAAGCCTATGCCTTTTTAGATGCGGATGATCTTTGGATTTCGACCAAGCTAGAAGTTGCATTTAACGCGCTTCGTGCACATGAAAATACGGACTGGTTCTATACACCAATCTTGGAATGGGATGGAGAGAATAAGCGAAGAAGATCTTGCCCAAAAATCCACTCTATTGAGGATTTTCTTGCGTATAATCCTATCGTGCCCAGCACAGTGGTTATGAGGAATACTCTTGCTTTTCAATGGGAACATCGTAGATCCATGCAGGAGGATGTAGGGGCGTATTTAAAACTGTTTACCAAAGGTGTTTATCCAAGGAAAATACCGCAAATAGGGACGTTATATCGCGTTGATTATGGCATGACGCAAGATTTAGATGACCATTATCTTAAGGTTTTTAAGGCTGTAGATGATGCGCTGAAAAACGGTTTTTTGACGGAGACACAATTTGCTTTATACAAGGTTAGAAAGGCCTATGAAGCAGCACGTACATACAGGAAACGCGGTGATCAAGATAGCAGGCATATATGGAAGTCAAAGTTAAAAGAGGCTGGGAAAAAATGCCATATTCCATTAAAACTGAGGCTTAGAATCTGGTTACTGGCCTAAAAATAGCGTTTCCACCCAATACCTGAAAAGACAAAAGGATAATCGTTTAGGCCCAAAGTGGTGTAAAGTTGTATTTGATGTTTATTCCAGATCTTCGAGATCTTAACGTCTAAAATCCTTGGCCAATCTCCGTCCAAGAAATATCCTGTAAAGCTTCGTATTGCAGCGCTATATTGCCATCCTTTAACCTCTGTAGACCACTTGATGTTACCTAGAAACCCGTCGTTCTGTGGATAGGCAATCCACATGGTTTGATATACTTGAAACCCCGCATCCCATTGAAAAGAGTGTTTTTGTTCACTATTTCCCCAGTTGCTCTGTAAATGATGAATTCCACTAAAGAAATAGGCATATCCCGGAGCATCCGTAAACCGAGCATCGGAAAGTGGTCCAGCCGCTGTTTTGGTATGGGCGGTTAAGTGTATCTCCATCGTTGAATTAGCGAAGAGTCGAGTGCTGACATTGAATAAGAAGTCACCTACTTGAATACCTTTTCCGGTTTCACCTCGTGAGATTCTGAGATCTCTAACCTCATTACTTGTTTTGAAATATTCTAGGCTCTGGTGTTTTATTTGAAAGCGCGTATGTCCTCGTCTCCAGAAAAGCTCATTGTGCCAATTGTGAAACTGGTCATCACCTCTTAAACTGTATTGTGTGTTGCTTTGGAAATAACTTTTATCCTCATCTATGAACGTAGGTATTGGCAGTGCATTTGGTCCTAAGTAGGCATGTGCATAGTTCATGTACTCTGTCCAAGGGGTAGTGCCGTCCCAGCCGTGCAGATTATTCCACCAAGCGAACTGAGCATGGCCTTTGAGGCTTAAAAAGAGGAGTCCTAAGACAATCAGGCCGCGCTTCATTATTCTAGATCTGTATTTATTTTCTGTCTTAAATAGACTAAATGAGGATTCTTTTCGGCCATATGTTTGAATTTCTCCTCAGGTAAATAGAGTTTTCTCACTTGCTCACTCTCGATTATTTTAATCTCGAACCTTAATGAATAGTTATTCAATTTTTCACGTAGATAGGGGACTAATTGTTTTTGCTCGTCATTAAAATAGCCCAGTTGAATGTTATTGTCCAGTTCAATCTGTAAGGTGTTTTTGTCAATAATTTTAGGCGTTTGAGCAAGGAAAAGGCTTCTCATCGCTGTTTTGACATGACGTTGCTTAGCGTATACTTCCATCGCTAGTTTAAGCTCATGGTCATTAAAGACACTTTGTGGTCCTTCTTGAGCTACTGGTGCCTTATCGTTATTCCCTTCGCTTGGACTTTGTTCAATTTTCGTATCAGAATCACCCATCTCTTTCATGGCATCCATAAGAGAAAGGCCGCCGGAGCCAACTTTTCTTCTTTTTCTAGCTGCCAGCGGCTTTGTTGAGGAAGGTTCTTGTTTTAAGATTTTGTGATCTTCAATATTTGGGACTACCGGTGCTTGGCCAAAAGCACTTCCCAGGTCCGCCCGGGGAGTATTAGATTTTTCAGAAGAACGATCTATTACAGATTCTTCAGGTAAGTTTTCGTCAGAAACTACGCGTACTGTTAATTTTTGAGGGCTTTGTGGTTCGGGCAACGACTGATCTCTTCGAGGTAGCGTGTCCGGCAGGAAGTCATCCGTTGATTTGTCCCTGCTAATTATTGCGTTCGGCTGAGATTTTTTTTTTTCTTGCGAGATGAACTCAATCAATTTAAGTAGTCCTAATTCCACCAATATTCTTGGTTGACTTGACATCTTATACTGACTATCTAGATCGTTAAACACCTTAAGACCATGGAGTAAAAAGCGAGTTGCACTCCCTGAGCTTTGTGATAAGTAGCGTTGCTTTATCGCAGGCCCTACCTCTAGAAGTTGTACGGTTTTGGGCTCGCGAGCGACCAATAAATCCCTAAAGTGCTTGGACATACCTACTACAAATTCATGTCCATTAAATCCTTTTTCCAGTACTTCATTATAAAGCAATAATAAATCAGGGTAATTAACTCCTTGGGCAAGATCTATGGTTCTGAAAAAGTAGTCGTAGTCTAAAATATCAAGCACTTCCACTACCTGAGCATAAGTGAGGGTGTCTCCAGAAAAACTGACCATGCGATCGAATAGACTAAGTGCATCTCGCAATGCTCCATCCGCTTTCTCTGCAATCATGTGAAGCGCTTCAGGTTCTGCATGAACCCCTTCCTGTTTCGCGACATGGGCCAAGTGATTTGCAATGTCTTCTACTGTAATCCTTTTGAAATCAAATATTTGACAACGGGAAAGAATGGTGGGTATGATCTTGTGCTTTTCTGTCGTTGCTAAGATGAAGATAGCATGTGCTGGAGGCTCTTCTAATGTTTTTAAAAACGCATTAAAGGCTTGCTGGCTCAACATGTGAACCTCATCAATGATATAAACTTTAAATTTTCCGGTCTGCGGTGCGAACCGAACCTGGTCAATCAATCGTCGTATATCATCTACGGAGTTGTTAGATGCAGCATCAAGTTCAAAGATATTCAGCGCTAGTTCATCGTGAGTGAGTTCTACACCCGAATTAATTACTTTCGCTAAAATCCGTGCACAGGTGGTCTTACCAACTCCTCTGGGTCCACAGAACAACAGAGCTTGAGCTAGATGGTCGTTTTGAACACTCTTTAATAAAGTGTCTGTAATGTGCGACTGTCCAACCACCGATTCAAAGGTCTGTGGTCTATATTTGCGTGCTGATACAATGAACTGCTCCATTTCACAAATATAAGCTAGGAATAGACCTTATAAGGGTGAAATAAAAAAAGAGCTGTCCACACGTTGCTAACATTAGTTGGTTCGTTGGAAAAAGTCTTGTACATTTGCACTCCTAAATTTTTAGTTCAAATAATTATGAATCAATACGAAACCGTTTTCATTTTGAATCCCGTTTTATCTGAAGATCAGGTAAAGGAAGCGGTAGATAAGTACGTTGCCCTGTTGAAAGACAGAGGTGCGAACATTATCAACAAAGAAAACTGGGGCCTCAAGAAGATGGCGTACCCAATCCAAAAGAAAAAAAGTGGTTTTTACCATTTTTTAGAATTTACAGCTCCTGGTGAAGCAATTGCGCCTGTAGAAGTTGAATTTAAGCGAGATGAGCGTATAATGCGCTTTCTGACTGTTAGAATGGACAAATATGCAATTGAGTACGCTGCAAAGCGTCGTGCTAAAAACAACGCTTAAATAGACTGACTATGGCAACTAAAGGAAAGGGCGATGTACGTTACCTCGCGCCCATCAACGTAGAAAGCGGCAACCAGAAAAAGTACTGTCGTTTTAAAAAATCAGGTATAAAATATATTGACTACAAGGATCCAGATTACTTGTTGCGTTTCATAAACGCTCAGGGTAAAATCTTACCGCGTCGTCTAACTGGTACTTCATTGAAATATCAGAGAAAATTGTCTACTGCTATTAAGCGTTCGCGTCATATTGCGTTGATGCCTTACGTAGCTGATAACCTTAAATAATAGAGTACCATGGAAATCATTCTAAGAAAAGACGTAGAAAACGTAGGTTTTACGGACGACGTGGTAGTTGTAAAAGATGGTTACGGTCGTAACTTCTTAATACCTCAAGGTTTAGGTTCACTAGCCACTGAAAGTGCTAAAAAAGTATTAGCTGAAAATTTGCGTCAACGTGCGCACAAAGAAGCTAAGGCTGTTACTGATGCACAAGCGATGGCTGAAAAGCTGTCTGCTATTGAATTAAAAATGACTGCCAAGACTGGTCAAGGCAACAAATTGTTTGGTTCTATAACCAACCAGCACGTTGCAGATGAGCTTTCTAAAGGTGGAGTTACTCTAGAGAAGAAGTTTATTCAGATCGCGGGTGGTTCTATTAAAGCATTAGGTCATTACACTGTTGCTGTGCGCTTACATCGTACCGTTGTTGTTAACATCGAGTTTGACGTAGTAGCGGAAGCTTAAGACGAAACATATTGTTTTACGAATGCAAAAAAAAGCCATCCTAATTAGGATGGCTTTTTTTATGGGTCCGCATTTTCGTTATCATCATTTGGATGTTGTGTTAGTTGTAGTACTTTATTCGTAACGAAGTGCCTCGACAGGATCTAGGTCCGCGGCTTTCTTGGCCGGGTACCATCCTGCGAGAATACCCACTCCTACAGAGATAAAGAACGCCACGGTAATCCAAGTCCAAGGAATGAAAAAGTTACCGCCTATTTGATTAGCGACTACGTTTCCTATAATTATTCCAAAGATGATTCCGGTCCATCCGCCTAGTTGGGTAATCATTACCGCTTCACCTAAGAATTGTGCGCTGATGGCTCTTTTTGTTGCACCTATAGCTTTACGTGTACCTATTTCCTTGGTACGCTCCGTCACACTGACTAACATGATATTCATTAATGCAATGGATGCGCCTAAAAGGGTTATTGATCCAATGATAAATGCGCCTGAGGTGACCATGTCTAAATTTTCGATTAGACTTTTTGCGACATTATCACTTCGTGTGATACTGAAATTATCTCGTTCTTTTGGTACCAATTTCCGAACACTCCTCATCAAAGAAAAGCTTTGCCCCTGAACAGCCTCTAGCGTCTCTGCGTTGGGTGCATTGATACTTAGAATATAATTTGGTTGACCTCCTGAAAAATTCGCCCGAGCATAATTCATGGTTACCCAAGCACCTCGATCTCCTGAGAACATTCCTGAAGACCCTTTCTCTGCTAACACACCAACGACTAAATAAGGCTTGCCTTTGATTCGTATATTTTTACCTACAGCGCTTTCCTGATCGAAGAGTGTGGTTTTCGTTTCACTCCCTAAAATGGTGTAATTTCTTCCAGAATACACATCATCTAGATTGAAGTTTCTTCCCTCAGCTAATTCAAAACCACCGGTATACATGTAATTTTCATCCGTGGCAACAATTTGTGTATTAGGATTCGTAGATACATTATCATTCGACAATTTCGCAGTACGAGAGGCTATGTAGGTTAAGCTAGTTTTTGAACCAGGATAATCCATTCGCTTTTTAAATGCCAAAGCCTCTCGATACGTGATTTCCGGATTCTGTCTATAATCCGCGTTGTTCACGAAAAAGCCTCCTTGAGAATTGCGAATAGTTAAGGTGTTTGCACCAAGTGAGGTAAAATTACTCTCTAAACTCTGTTTAAGAGCGTCTGTAGCGCTCAAAATACCTACTAATGCCATTATGCCAAAAGAAATAATTAGCGAGGTCAGCACGGTTCGTAATGGAGAGGCCTTTATGGCCGTCCATGACAGGGATATCGTTTCTTTAAAAGCGCGTTGGTTCATTCATTGATAGTTATGGATAAAGCCAAATTTAGCAATTACTTTTACTCTATGGCAGTGAATCCGAAACATACCATTGGCTTTTTAGCAGGAGGTTACAGAAATGTAGCTCAAATCAAAGGTGTTCCTGTTCCCGATCTATCGAATTCCGAACGCGGCGAGAAAGCCAGTTCCTTGCTTGTGGGTTGGGATGCGGCGGATTGGGAGGTGATTAAACCATTGATGAGAGAGGGTAAGATGCCTGTTTTTACAGAATTTAATCATGGATCAGTTCAAGCTAATTTAGCCACATTAGACCCACCTATCTCTCCGATGTTATGGTCTTCTGTTGCGACAAGTACATGGCCTTCAGCTCATGGTATCCATGGATTTACAGAGATAAACGATGGGACGGTGCGAGCGGTTAGAGGCAGTTCTTTAATGCAGCCTACTTTTTGGGAATACTTGGAAGACAACGGAGTCCCCGTTTCTACAGTTGGTTGGTGGCCTTCTCATCCTGCAGAGTACAGTAGATACGGTGGTTTACGAATATCGAACCTTGCGGCCAGTGAAGATTTAAAGTGGATTGCTGACGGTGTTTCTCCCGAATCTCATCAAAAAATACTGGCATCTTTGATTCTGCAGCCTGAAGATTTGAATCCAAGTATAATAGCGTCATTCTTTCCAAATCAAGATATAAATAGTTCTGACGATGTTGTACGAAGTGTACTTAAAATAACATTGCACGCCATAAATGTGCACACCATGGCCACTTATGCCTTAGACCATTGTAAGGGAGGTCATGTGAGTGTCTACTATGACGCCTTAGATCACTTTAAACACCTTGGTATGAAATACATGCCACCAAGGTTGAAGGGTATAAATACACAGGACTTTGATCGCTATAAGTTCATAATTGAATCAGCATACCGTCTACACGATCTATTCCTAGGAAAGCTTCTAGAAGGGCTTCATAAAGATGGCCATGCTATTGTGATGAGTGACCATGGTTTTAAAAATGGATTGGATCGCCTTGCGGTATTACCTAATCACGCGGGTGCACCTGCCTTGGAGCATAGGCACTATGGTATATTCGCTGCCAGAGGTCCTCGTGTCAAAATCGAGGTGCCACCAAGCGGCATGAATCTTTTAGACGTTGCACCTGTAGTATTAGCAATGTATGGTTTAGTCAAGCCTATCTCCATGCAAGGACTGGTTCCTCCTGGCATGATGGAAGAGCCTGATCGCCTGATAGAAAGGTTAACAGGAGCATCACCTAACCGCCATGAATCCGTGGAAGGTGACTCTGTTTTATTGGAGTCACTTGTTGCATTGGGTTATCTAGAAGAAAAACACCTGGTTAACAAGGAGGGTCGATTACTTGAAAACATTTATTATCTCGCTAGAAGTTTGAGAGCAGAGGGGAGGTCGGAGCGAGCGTGGCAGATTTTATCGGGATTAAATATTGATGAAAAATCTCCCATGCGTTACCAGCAGTTGGCAGCTTCCTTACTTGCGGAATCTGCCCAGTATGAAGAGCTAGATAAATTATTGTCCGGCATTCAGGAGTTTCCGGAAGTGTTTATTTGGGAATATTATAAATCCCTTATTCAGATATATCGCGGTTCAACGTTGTCCATTCCAAAGGGCTTATTTGAAACCGAAGAAAGCCATGAATTGGTCTTGTGGGGCAAGCTATTGAGCAAAGCAGATAGATTAAATGACCTCGGTAAACTTTTAGCAGGTAAAACACTCAACATTCCAGATACCTTAAATTTGAGACTGAAACTGGAGTTGGCACAAAATAGATGGGAAGACGCCCTAGAAACTGCGCTAGAGAGCACAGCTTTGCGCTATCATCAGCCAAATATTCATGGAGCTCTTGCGGTGATTTTCAAAAAACTGAACATGCCAAGTGAATCGTATTCAGCAAGGGTGTTACAACTTAAAATGATGGGGATGCAGGGTAGTGAAGCTCCATTGTTTATAGTTTCTGGACCTCCGCGTAGCGGGACTTCTATGGCAATGCAACTACTTGCGGCTGCTGGCGTTGGATTAGTTACAGATAATATTAGACAAAAAGACAAGTTTAATGCCCGTGGATACTTTGAGCATAATAAAGTGAAGGACTGGGACTTGGATGA
This sequence comes from uncultured Cryomorphaceae bacterium, assembly GCA_913031435.1. GTDB lineage: Bacteria > Bacteroidota > Bacteroidia > Flavobacteriales > Schleiferiaceae > UBA10364. Next base: position 3,712 of record CAJWFD010000016.1, on the reverse strand, counting down.
AAATTGGTTGTCTTTACAGCGAGGTAAAGCACTGAAAATAGTCGAACCATTGCTGCTCAGCGCACCGTTGCCTAGGGGGTTAAAGGTGATTGTCTGCATGCGAAGGTCTCTGGGTTCCTTACTACAGAGTCAGCGTTCTATGAGTGGTAGAGAGTCAGCACCTCTGGGTTGGGATGAGCAGCAACTATGGCTTGATTACCAAGAAAAAACTGAGGTACAAATCTCAATGGATCCACATGCTATATTGATAGAATTGAATTTCGAAGACATCATTCATGCGGTTGAAACGAATGAACTAAGTCAATCCTTGCAAGCAGCTTTTAAAGCGTTATCTAAACACACTCCTAAGACCGTTGATATTTCTGTATTGAAAGCCGTTGTTGAACCCCAGCTGCGTAGGTTTTAGGAGTATATTTGCGCTATGAGTACAACACAATCGAACAAGATCAAGCAATACATGGCGACGGCCGCTGCCCTATTAGGAGCAACTGCAGTTCAGGCCCAGACTCAATATCTATATACAGACATCGATGACACCACGGTTGTTGATGGTGTTTTTGAATTAGATTTAGATGGTGACACTATTGTAGATTTTACCATTGAGCATATTCTTCAAGGTGGTCAATTGTCAAACGTTAACGCGATACTTCTTCACCCTGGAGATAGTATTGGAGGTAACCTTGCGGTTGGTTCAGGTCAAAATGGCTTTTCGTACGTAGAAAATGTGGTCCCAGGCACCGCACTTAATTCTAATGCAACATTTACTGGAATTAGTAACAATACGGATATTGGATATTTAGCGTTTCGTGTGGATGGCGTTGCTTATCCTAATTCTAATTGGGCTGGTCCGGTGACTGATGGGTATTTAGGACTGCGTATCCTGAAAGACGATACAGCTTGTTTCGGTTGGTTGCGTTTAGACGTCGCTGATAGTGCTAAAAGCTTTACCATTAAGGATTGGAGTTTTAACCCTAATAAGGACAGTTCACATACGGTAGCATTCGAATTGCTCGACGTGATGGAGACCGTTTTGAAAGACTTGAGAATTTCACAATCTAATGGATTACTCCAAGTCTCCTTAGGTCAGGAGCTTCCGCTGAGTATTTATAATGCTGCAGGAAGACTGATGACCAAAACCTCACCAGAATTTGAGCAACGTGTTTCTACGCTTGGTTGGAGTTCAGGTATGTACATTATCCGAATAGAAGGTTCTAATTGGTACCATAACGTCAAAATCTGGATTGACTAATTCACTATTTAACCTCCTTATTTTTCAGGAATAAATAAATCTGAGTGCCATTTTTTACGAATGTGCTAGTATAAGCGCTCTAATGTTACATTTCAACTAAATCCAGTTGGAGTGAAGCCTGATTATGTGGTAAATTTGCATCACTTTAAAAAACAAAAACTCTTCTACTATGACCTTTGATATAGAGATGGTCCGTAAGTTATATGAGCGTTTTCCGGAACGCATTGAGGCAGCGCGTCATGCTATAGGCAAGCCACTAACCTTATCAGAGAAGATATTATACGCCCACCTATGGGAAGGAGCTGCTCAAGGAGCTCATGAACGTGGCAATAGCTATGTTGACTTTGCACCAGACAGAGTTGCTATGCAGGATGCAACAGCTCAAATGGCTCTTTTGCAATTTATGCAAGCTGGGAAGGACAAGGTTGCCGTTCCATCAACAGCACATGCCGATCATTTGATTCAAGCCAGAATTGGTGCAGATAAAGACTTACAAGAGGGCATTAACAAGAACAATGAAGTGTTCAACTTCTTGTCATCTGTTTGTACAAAATATGGTATCGGTTTTTGGAAGCCAGGCGCTGGTATTATTCATCAAGTAGTCTTGGAGAATTACGCATTTCCAGGCGGAATGATGATAGGTACGGATTCACATACTGTAAATGCTGGTGGTCTAGGAATGGTTGCCATAGGTGTAGGTGGTGCTGATGCAGTAGATGTTATGGCAGGAATGGCTTGGGAATTAAAATTCCCTAAGCTTATTGGAATCAAATTGACAGGTCGCTTGAACGGATGGACCTCTGCAAAGGATGTGATCTTAAAGGTTGCTGGTATTCTAACGGTAAAGGGCGGTACTGGTTGCATCGTCGAATATTTTGGCGAGGGTGCACAAAGTTTAAGCGCTACGGGTAAAGGAACCATTTGTAATATGGGTGCTGAGATCGGAGCGACGACTTCAACTTTCGGATACGATGATTCAATGCGTCGTTATTTATCGGCTACAGGTCGTCAAGATGTTGTAGATGCTGCAGATAAAGTGGCGGATCATTTAACGGGTGATGCAGAAGTTTATGCAAATCCTGAGCATTATTTTGACCAAGTTATTGAGATTAATTTAGACGAGTTGACTCCCCATATTAACGGGCCCTTCACTCCTGATTTAGCGACTCCGGTGGCTGAAATGAAAGAGAAGGCGGCAGCAAATGATTGGCCAACTGATATTGAGTGGGCTCTGATAGGATCGTGTACGAATTCATCTTACGAGGATCTATCGCGTGCTGCATCTATCGTAGCTGATGCTGTAGAGAAGGGACTACAGCCCAAAGCTATTTTAGGTATTAATCCAGGTTCTGAGCAAGTACGCTTTACAGCGGAACGCGATGGCCTTATGGATACGTTTAATAAATTGACAGGTACTCGGATTTTCACTAACGCTTGTGGACCATGTATTGGTCAGTGGGCGCGTGAAGGCTCTGAAAAACAAGAAAAAAATTCTATCGTTCATTCCTTCAACAGAAACTTTGCGAAGCGTGCGGATGGGAACCCAAACACACATGCCTTCGTCACTTCTCCTGAAATGGTAGCAGCGATAGCAATCTCAGGAAAATTGGATTTTAACCCAATTACAGACACCCTAACAAACTTACATGGCCAGGAAGTTAAACTTATTGAGCCAACTGGTCATGAGTTACCATCTTTAGGTTTTGCGGTTAAAGACAATGGTTATCAAGCACCAGCGGAAGACGGCGGTTCTATAGATGTAGTGGTGAGTCCAGATTCTCAACGTCTACAGTTGTTGTCACCATTTGCTCCTTGGGATGGTCGTAATATCACTGATGCTAAGTTGCTGATTAAGGCTTTCGGAAAGTGTACAACGGATCATATTTCTATGGCTGGTCCTTGGCTGCGTTATCGCGGTCATTTAGATAATATCTCGAATAATTGTTTGATTGGTGCAGTCAATGCCTACACCAAAGAAACGAATGCTGTGACAAGTCAATTGTCAGGAGAAGTAAACGAGGTGCCAAATATTGCTCGTTCTTATAAAGCTGCAGGTGTTCCTACCATTGTGGTAGGTGATCACAATTATGGTGAAGGTTCATCTCGTGAACATGCGGCTATGGAGCCCCGTCATCTTGGGGTATGCGCAGTGATAGTGAAGTCTTTCGCTCGTATTCACGAGACGAACTTAAAAAAGCAAGGAATGTTAGGTTTGACCTTTGCTAATGAGTCAGATTACGATCTGATTCAAGTGGATGATACGTTCCACTTTACTGACCTCGATGGTTTTGCTCCAGGTAAGCAGCTGGCATTGCAGGTGATCCATAGGAACGGTTCTGAGGATATGATCACGTTGAACCATACCTATAATACACAACAAATTGATTGGTTCAGAGCGGGTTCAGCATTGAATTTAATTAAAACTCAAAAGGAAGCTTAGCATTAAGAACAATTTTCAGCAAA
>CAJWFD010000015.1 GCA_913031435.1 uncultured Cryomorphaceae bacterium | reverse complement strand
TCTGATAAAATTTGATCTTGCAAAGATTCCAGCTAAATCAACACTTTGAGTGATTTGATCGTATTCATCACCTATTGTTAAACTCACCGAACCGTTGTGTAGGGGCGCATAAGTGTACTCAACGTCTAAAGAGCCCTTTAGATCATTATTTAGAAATCCATAATTGACATTTGAACTCAGCTTAATACTTTGATAATTTGAAAAACGTTTACCCGCTACTATCGAAGGCATCCATCTGACACCTCCTATCCCTACGAAATTCCATTGCCCAATCAATGGAGCCAGGAAGAAGTTTGTACCCTTACTCCTTTTACGATATCCTACTCCACTCACCAGTGGTTCATACCAATGAAAGGCATTATAATTTGCATCTGCGCTGTCTAAATATACATCTGAATTGAGATAGCGTATAAGACTATCCTGCCGTGCAGTCCAAGCATCTAATGCTTCAGATTTAGGACGGTACGTGGACCAATAGTCATTTCGTAACTCCTGCTGTTCCGGCACAGATGCTACCAACATTTTATTTTTGACACTTCGCTGAATATCAACGTTCACGGCAACCACTTTCGACTCATAATGGTTACTGTCTAAGGACCACGAAAACAGCATGGAATGAATATACCAGAGATTGCCTTTAGCAAACTCTTGTTTGATTTCTAAATCCTCAATAGTTGCCGAAATAGATTCTACTTTAAGCTCCGCCGAATTTATCGTTGCACTTCCTTTCCAACCTATTCGACCATTTTTCGGTTCATAATTCAATACTATAATTTCACGACCATCAAGAAATTGCTCACTCTCAATATTGAAAGAATAATTTTGCAGGGCACCTATGACAAGTAAACCTGGAATGGGTTGAGCGTAATACGCAGATAATACAGTTCTAGATAACGGCGTCCATGAAGTGTTTTCAAAAGAAGTCAACGGATATTTCCCGAATGTTCCTTTTTTTTGATCTTCATTAAAGTCCGTACCTGTTGACAGGTCTAAATCAAATGCGACTTGAACAGAGCTTCCTAATTCTTGACGTTTTGCATCATAATCCTTGTAAGCTTCTACCTCTTGAAAGCAATCCTTACCCGAGAAGTATAAAAGATCTAACTGTTCAAATGTGGTTTTATAATCGCCAGAGTATTGTCGAGAATATCGCTTAAGATTAGAAGGCTTAAGCCTATCCATTTCTGCGTAGGCTTTAATGAGTGATCTTACCAAAATCTTGGCGGGATCCTGCCCATCTATTATCGTGACCTGGTTTAGTATCACTGAAGTATCCGTTACGACTGTGTGGGCGAATGCACTGCTTGTCAACAGGGAGATAATGAATGCTAAATAATAATAATATTTTTTATTCATGTTTTCAACGAGGCCTCCCTCTATTAGGTAGTTAAGTAGAGTAAATATAGAGACAGTACATAGCATTACAATGTAGATTTCTTATACTTGCACAAAAGTTACCGTAAAAACCCTCTCAAGTTTTACTTAAGAGGGTTTTTGAATACTAGGGACTCGATAAATATTAATCAAATAGTCTTTTCTTTTTTGCAGCATTCCATCCCATGGAAAGACCAAATCTATAAGAGCTATTGTCTCTTGCCGGAATAAAGTAAAGATTTATTGGAAAATTCATATCCCCACTTTTAATAGTTTTACCTACAGAAAAGACAAGCGATGTACTAAACTGTAAATCCCCTCTTGAATCTAGTTTACCATCTAGTACTCGAGATAGATCAATGGTAGGTCCAAAGGCTACTTCCCAGCCATTTTGATTGGATCTAAGACCGTTGAGAAGTGTTAACGTTGGAACTAATCTGTTCGACTCCAAACCACTGAGCATCGGAATTATTTCAGCAAGTGCTTGCCAATTACCTGTAGTGATATACGCCTTTTCAAACTGGTACCCAAACTGAGACATTATTGGAAGTTGCTGGTCGAACCCACCCTCATCACGAGCGCGCGCAAGAATATTTGCATTATTACCTGTTACAAAACCAAAACCCATTCTTGGTCCCTCGGCAATTAAAGTTCTATCGTATGGATTATTTAGAATGTTTTCGTAATCATTCGCAATAGTTACTCTACGTACTAATTCCGGATCATTCTCCAACCCCATCATATCCTTTAACGTAAGTTCTGCCATGAGTAAATCATTGTTTGGAACATCTACATAATTTCTATTGACGCTGTTTACAAAAGTATTTTTGTTAACATCAAACATTCTTACTGTTGTGCTCACTTTCTCGCCCAATAGGTTCATCGAACCTGTTAGAACAAAGTCAACCTCTAGCTTATCACCAAGTTCCTTTAAACATATTCTTGAAAAACAACCCGTAAATACGATACTATCCCTTTGAGAAATATATTCAATATCATAGTTATCTACTACTTCATAGTTGCTCATATTGATCATCTCAAGTGTTAGCTTTTGAATGATTTGATACCTCTCTACTTCATCATAACCACGAGTGTCAAAATCAAGAATTGCGACTGAAGGAATATTTTGAGCAAAAACCAGTGAGCTGAAAATACATGTGATGGCTAAAAATACATTTTTCATCATTTTTATTTTTTTTGTTAATAGCAGTTTAAAAGTAATAGTGTTCAATACAATCTTAACACTATTTATATCTCAATTTAGCACTACTTATGGCCTGTTTTATCATAAATAACGCTACACGGACTTTTTATACGTCATTAGTGAGACTAGGTGATGCGGGCACAGAATCTTTAAAACGAAAAATTCATTTTAACGGACATAACATGAATGTCTGTGATTGATTGATTAATTCATACGTAGTAAGAGTTGTTAACAGTGCCGTAATAACTAAATAACAGTGACTATTATAAAGGGGCTTTGTAACCCATTATAATATATATATATTCGATTTGTGTTAATACAAAAACTTAGAATTATGAATAATGTTTGTAGTATTAACCAAGCCATTAAACACTTCAAAGGCGATTTAATTCGTGTGAGTCGGTATTGTAAAGATCGAGGCATCTCGATAAGCGACAAAGCGCTGAGAGCACGCTCAAAATCTCTTTAAATCAAAAAAGGCAGCTCTAGAAGAGCTGCCTTTTTTTATCTAGATTTGTTTCCTAGAATCAAAAAATCATGAAGAAATTATTTTTATGTTTTGTTTTAATCAGCATCATGTCTTCATGCGCAAGTCCAAATCGTGCTCTTTACGATACCGCAAATAACTTGTACGGCGTTAACTGGACCTACATTAACACCATGGTGATTTATCCTGAGGTTTTGTACAGTGATAAAATCACTACTGCAAAGCAAACTAGAGAGCTTGTTTTGCATGAAGGCTTAATCAGTTATGAAAAGATGCTTCATGATGCGAGGTTGATTTACGGAGACAGTGTTACAATCGCTAACGTCAGAATCTACTCTGAAGAATTTAAAACGAAGTGGTTTGGTCGGAATTCTGACGTTCAAGCACTTGTAGATGTGATTTACGTAACAAAGTAATCTATCACCCAGATTTGTAAAGCTAGAAGCATAAACGCGTTCCCAGTCTCTAATAATTTAACTCCTACTTATTTTCGAAAGAGATCCCATGGTACCATGTTATTGGCTCCTTATCATATTTCTTAAACTAAATAAAGCGCTGAGGATCACGCACTGTGCGTAGTGCCCACTGTATTAATGTAGTGATCTCATCCTCTGGTAACAATCCTCTCATTATGCCTGCCTGACCTGCTCCAAGTGTGAGGTGATGAAGTACAATTCCACAACTAACTGAAACATTAAAGCTCTCTGAAAATCCATGCATTGGAATATAAACTAGCTCATCTGCCGAGTCAATAAGTTCTTGGCTTGCGCCGTCTTGCTCATTTCCAAAACATATGGTAGCAGGAATCAATGGATCTATGAGTTCGAGCGGTTTTGTCGTTGGACTCAAAGTAGTAACATATAGTTTTCTACCTGTACTCTTCAGCTTTTCTGCCCACTCCTTCTTACCACCTTCATTATAGGTATTATGAAAATCGGCTTCAATCCATTTCTCTGCACCCTTCGAAATACCTGAGCTCACACGGAATTTCTCACTTTTATCATACACATCTACTCTATGAACTCCAAATGCATCTGCGGTGCGCATAAGCGCTGAAGCGTTCTGACTCTTCATCATGTCTTCTAATGCCAGCGAAAAGTGACGAGTTCTAAGACGTACTTTTTGAAGAAAGAGCTGCCTTTTGTGAAGACTCATTTCCTCAGATAGTTTGTTGTATAATTTTTGTTTTTCTTCGAAGCTTAAGGTTCTCCAATCAGTTCTGCTCATTTCTTTGTTTCTTTGCGACATTCAAAAATAAGCAGATGTTAAGTAAAATAATACGTTTAGGGTTAACTGCCATAATTTTCGGCTGGTCAGTATGGCAATTTATAGATGGTGAGATAGGTAATGGCATTGCCCTACTACTCCCAGCGGCTATTGTCTTGTTCACATACTTCAGAAACGAACGGATCTTAATTTCGCTCTATCATATGAGAAAAAGCGACGTTGCAAAGGCTGAGAAATCATTACTGCGCATTTCTTCCCCTCAAAAATCATTAATCAAAGGTCAATTGGCATACTATTATCTTCTTTTGGGTATGATAGAGAGCCAACGAAAAGTTGGTAAAGCTGAAACATTACTGAAAAAAGCTTTAAATACAGGTCTACGAATGGATCAGGATAAGGCGCTTGCAAAGCTCAACCTAGCAGGCATAGCGTTGTCTAAACGTCGTAAAAAGGAAGCTCAAATCTTGCTTACCGAGGTCAAACGCTTGGATACGAAAAATGCACTCGCGGAGCAGACGAAGTATATCAAACAGCAAATGAAACGAATCTAAAATGAAATCGTTTTACCTGTATCATGAACTCATTAACGAAGTGTGTGTTATGATCATAAAATGTAGTACATGTATACACTAGAGCGCACTCAAAGACTTCCCATAAGCATCCAAGAAGCGTGGGATTTCTTTCAAGACCCCAGCAATTTAGCGACAATCACCCCTGAATACATGGGGTTTGATATCATGTCGAAAGTTCCAAGTGAAATGTATCCTGGTTTGTTCATTCATTACAGAGTGAGTCCATTACTTGGTATAAAAATGAATTGGACCACGGAAATCACCCAAGTGCATGCTCCTCACTATTTCGTGGATGAGCAACGCGTAGGGCCCTACTCTATATGGCATCACGAACATCACTTCAAAGAAATTGATGGCGGCGTAGAGATGCTTGACCGTGTGAGTTACAAGATTCCATTCGGGATTTTAGGTAAAATCGCCCACCCTATCCTCGTGAAGTCTAAGCTTCAAGAAATCTTTGATTACCGAATTAAGAAGGTAGAAGAAGTTTTCGGAGTATGGAAAAAGTAGTTGTTGGTATAGACTTTGGCAGTAAACTTTCAGGCTTTACGGCCATCGCTCTGCGTGATTCAAATGGAGAGATCCATGTCCTTCAAAGTGAAAAGAAGAAAAGTGCTGATATTTGGTTGAAGGAAATACTAACTAAGGTTAAGCCCGATGTTATTGGCATAGATGCGCCATTAAGTTTACCTGGAGTCTACAAGGGATTGCTTGGATTGAAGAACTATCACTACAGAGCGTGCGATCAAGAGGTAGGTGCTATGAGTCCGCTATTCTTAGGTGGGTTAACAGCGAGAGCTATGGAAATAAAATCCTGGGCAGAAGAGTCCCTTTCTACTACTGTGATTGAGGTTTACCCTAAGTTAATAGCTCAGAAAATTGCACTAGATAATAAATTATACAAGAAGTCCCGTGAGTATCTATCAGTGGCATTGAATCGTTTAATTACGGAGAAATCGCTCGAGATTAACACCAACAGTGTAGATAATTGGCATCAATTTGACGCATTATTAGCACTTGCTACATCATTGAGATTTGTTGCTGGCAAAGCAGAGGAAATTGGTCGTAAAGACGAAGGAATCATATATTTTTAACACATGTCTGAAAAGAAGCGCACGTTTAACCCTATTGATCCAGATAAAATCGCTGAGAACGCTAATGTCCTTCCCTATGGCTCTAGTGTAAGTGCACCAGCATTTAAAGCTGTAGATGTCTTAAAGAATAAATCTCTTGACGTCAATGCTATGGAGATGCAAACGGATATGCAACTTGACCAGATCAGAGCTCAAATAGAACTGCTGGCTGAACAAGCACAAAAAATACAACGTAGAAAGGAATTGAGTGAGCACATCTACAATGCAGAGATGGGGTTTAAACCAGAGATAAACCATACTTATTACTTATATCAAAAAGAAAATGCATCGACCGTATTAAGTATGATAGGACCCCATGAATGGAGAAAATGTCCTTATGATTTTTTACATAAAGTCTTGCTGCTCGCCGATCATACCTGGGATATCGTTGAATAATGCTAGAACACGTCTCTTACATACACAGTCCTGAGTCTCCTACCCTAATGCTCCTGCATGGATACGGTTCCAATAAGGATGATCTTTTTGGACTACAACCTTTTTTTCCTGAGATGAATTTCATTTGTTTTCAGGCGCCTAAATCACTGGATCAAGGAGGTTTTGCCTGGTATGATATTGATTGGACGAATGGTACCAAAATAATTGACCCTATATCTGTAAAGGATGTTTCTAGGAGCGTCATGAATGACTTAGACGCTTGGAAGAAGGAAAAAAAGATCACAGGTAAGACAATAGTCGGTGGTTTTTCGCAAGGAGGTATTCTTAGTATGTCTATCTACAGTTTGAATTATGACGCAGATGCATTCGTTGTTATGAGTGGATATATGCTCCCTGAATGGGCTGAGATGGACTGGCAAAAAACTACTCCTTTGTTACAAACACATGGCATGGCAGATCCTGTTATACCTTTTGAATGGGCTGAGGCAGGGGCACTTAAATTAGGCATGAATTCTAATTATAGCTTCAAATCTTATCAAATGGGACACCATCTAAACGCGCAATGTATTACTGATGTTCAGCTGTTCTTAGAAGCTATATAGAACCTTTCAGTAAGATTTCTGCAATTTTCAATGCTGCATTTCCGGAACCATAACCTGCGAAAGTATAGTTGATCTCTTTCGACGCCATACGTTCTAGAGCTTTAGCCAGGTTAGTGTCCTTTGAGGTAAATAGCTCGTTTGCACCTATTTCAATAAGCTCCACCCACTCCGTCTCATCTCTCAACGTAATACATGGACGCTTCATAAAGAAAGCTTCCTTCTGCAATCCGCCACTATCTGTAAGAACAAAGGCGCAATGCTCTAAAGCCCATAACATTTGAAGATAGCCTACAGGTGGACCTTGATGTACCTTTAATACCAATCCATGCTCCGTAAGCTTTTTAGCCGTAGAAGGATGCACAGGCATCCATACTGGCATTACATTATAGTGGACGTTGTTTAATTCTTGGACCAATTGCTTAAGTCGATGCGGATCATTCACATTCTCGAAACGATGCATCGTAGCTAAAACGAAAGGTGTACTGAATATATGGGGCTCGCCCATCGAAGGATGGTAAGAACTTTGAGGCAAAAAACTATGAAGCGCGTCAAACATAACATCACCCACCTGCGCTATTTTTACCGGAAAAGTACCAAACCCCTCATTCTGGAGGTTTTGATCTGCTGCATTTGTTGGGGTGAATAAAACGCTGGACATTCTGTCTGTCAGTATTCTGTTCATCTCCTCTGGCATATCCATATTAAAGGATCTTAAACCAGCTTCCACATGAACTAAGGGTATCATCATTTTAGTTGCTGCGAGTGCTCCAGCAAGTGTCGAATTCGTATCTCCATACACAAGGACATAGTCGGGTTGTTCTCTTGCTAAAATTGGCGACAATTCCAATAACATTTTACCCACCATTAAGGTGTGATCTAAATTACCGCAATCCAGTCTCGCTCCCGGTTGCGGTAAGCGCATTTCTTCAAAAAAAACATCACTCATTTCCGGATCATAATGCTGACCGGTATGTATCGTAAACTCTTCTATACCAAGATTTTGAAGCGCTATACTTACAGGAGCGCTTTTAATGAACTGGGGACGTGCGCCAATGATCGTTACTACTTTCATTCTCCCTCAATTAGACATAGTTCATCACCTCTGAGTTGGTACGTTTCTTGGGTCTCAGTGCAAATACCACAGCCATTTCTATCTAGCTGTAGTTTTATACCGTTTCTACTCACCCAACCATGCTGCTTTGCAGGTACGCCATACATCAAAGCGAAGGCAGGAACGGGTGATGTTACCACGGCACCAGCACCTATAAAAGCATAGATTCCAATGTCACTGCCACAAATAACTGTTGCATTAGCACCAATAGAAGCACCTTTACCCACTCTAGTTTCCGAGTAATCCTTACGCTCAACAAAACTTCTTGGAGTATTTACATTAGTAAAAACCATAGAAGGGCCAAGAAAAACATCATCCTCAAGCGTTACACCGCTATATACACTGACGTTGTTTTGAATTTTCACATTGCTCCCGATCTTTACTCCTGCTGCAACAAACACATTCTGCCCAAGGTTACAATGCTTACCTAGGTTAGCTCCAGACATGATATGTGAGAAATGCCAAACCTTAGTTCCCTCACCTATGTGAACTCCGCTGTCAATAACCGCGGTCTCGTGTTTAAAATAACCCATCAGCTGAAAAAATCATGTATAGCGTTAATGATATATTGTTGCTCAATAAAGGTAAGTGACTCATCTATGGGCAAGCTCAATACTTCTTCTGTTGTCGCTCTAGCCTGTTTGAATTCTAGGTGTGAACCCCAGTTTTTATAGGCTTGTTGGTCTGACAAAAGCAAGGGATAATATACCATGGTAGAAATACCTTTGTTCTTTAAAAACAACGCAAATTCCGCCCTCCTATTGTCTTTCACTCGAAGTGTATACTGGTGAAATACATGTGTAGAGTAATCTGTTGTAATGGGTAACTGAATACCCGATATTCCAGTTAAGGCCATTTTATAACGGTTTGCAACTGCACACTTAGCACCTATCGAGTCCTCAAGATATTTTAGCTTAACCGTCAGTGCTGCCGCCTGAATAGGGTCTAATCTAGAATTAACACCTAGGATATCATGAACGTATTTGCGAGACTGTCCATGTTTGGCAATGGAATTGGCACTCTGGAATAGCTCAGCATCATTTGTACAAATGGCCCCTGCATCTCCTAATCCACCTAAAGGCTTTGTGGGGAAGAAACTAAACGTTCCAAAAGTACCTACAGTTCCTGCCTTTTGCCCTCTATATTTTCCGCTCGTAAATGCAGCACCAAATGCTTGTGCAGCATCTTCAACTATTGGAATGCCCGGAGCTGATTGTTCTATGGCTTCTATATTAGCACATTGTCCGTACAAATGAACGGCTATAATCGCTTTAGTTTTTGAAGTGACTAGCGCTTCTATACTGTCCGCACTAGCATTAAAGTTTTGAGCCTCTATATCACACCAGATCGCCGTTGCCCCGAGTAAGCCTATAACTTCTGCACTTGCTGCATAGGTAAAAGCTGGAACAATCACTTCATCTCCAGGACCAATCCCTAGGGCCATCAGTGCAATCTGCAGTGCATCTGTTCCATTTCCTACTCCAAAAACCGGAGCACCTAAATAGCCCGAGACCGCACGTTCGAAATTATGTACCACTGGACCTGAAATGTACTGTCCACTGTGTACTACTGCTAAAATAGCAGCATCTAATTCATCCTGGTAAGGTTGGTGAACCCTAGGCAGATCAATCATGGGTATGTTTAGGGTGTGGCTCATATAATGTTAGTGCAAAATAGGGCGAAAGTATCGGGAAATAAAACCTCTGACACCGAACAGGTTCGTAGGAAAGTATTACACAAAGCGCAATACATAAAAGTAGTTGGGTTTTTCTCATAAGGTCATCGGGTTTATGCAACAGCTTTATTGCCATTCCCTATAATTTGACCTTGCTTCTCTTCCTAAACAAAAATCGTTGAAAACTCGATGTTTCCAACATGAATGAAAATTCCTTGAAAAAAAAGACATAAAAAAACCGCAATCCTCATGGACTGCGGTTTATTTTTTTTGGTTGAACGCGAATTACATCGCTGCGTCAAGTTTTGATGCAAGAACTTGTTTGCTTGTAGCTCCAACTTGTTTGTCTACAATCTCACCGTTCTTAAAGACAAGTAGTGTAGGGATATTTCTAACGCCAAACTGCTGCGCTACAGCGCCTTGAGTATCTACGTTTAATTTTCCAATCACCGCTCTTCCGTCGTATTCTGTAGCAAGCTCGTCAACAACTGGACCTACCATGCGACATGGGCCGCACCATTCTGCCCAGAAATCAACCAAAACAGGCTTATCTGACTTCATTACTAATTCTTCAAAGTTTGATTCTGTTATTTCTAATGACATAATAAAATGTGTTTCTTTTCTTCTCCAAAAGTAATACCAAATCACCCTTCCGTCCTATAGGCATTACCTATAGACTCATTGATTTTTTAAACACTGAATACTCCTTGGTGTTAACAACCTTAGTTTATCACGAGCAGTTTAGTTTAGGTACCTAAACGAACTACATAAAGTCCACTAGACCAATTTTCACAGGACAAATTCAGTCTGCCATCGCTCACTACTCAAGCTACAGCAAGTAATAATCTCATTAGCTTATAATTTTAGGGTGAAGCAAGGAATTAGACTCTATTTCCATTAAGAGCTCTCTGCTAATAGTGATTTTCCTATCTTTAATGGGCAGTTTTATATCTAACTTTTCCTCAACATCAACGATATGAAGTTTCACGCGCTTATTACCCGGATACATTTCAAGAAGTTCGTGAATACGATCTACAATAGCGGTATCTAGCGTAGCCAACTCAAGCTTTATCTCTAATGATTTACTTTGTTCTTCAAGTACGTCTGTCAGAAGTTTGACGTCAGCAACATCCACACTTAATCGTTCGATAAAGCCTTCTCCCTGACGTTGATTGAACTTACGTCCTCTTGCTTTGACAAAGAGTAACTGTTCGTTTTCAAAAAAATGACGGAATTTTAAATAATCTTCACCAAAGAGCTTAAATTCAAAATCACCCCTAAAGTCTTCTAGCTTAAATATTCCCCAGCCTTTACCCATTTTAGAGACTCTATGTTGGGCATCTGTAACAATTCCAGCCACAGTTACATCTCTACCCAAAATACTTTCTATGTGGTTAAGTCGTCCCAGCTCTGCCGAACAAAAATATTGTATCTCCGTTCTGTAGTCATCAAGCGGGTGAGAACTTAAATAGATCCCATTGATTTCCTTCTCCTTCTTTAAGGCTATGATAGTAGGCCATTCCAGAGCATCTGGCATTCGAGGAGGCGGTAGAGTTTCTCCCGAATCTTCACCGAACAGTGATGCCTGAGCACTTTCCGCATCAGACTTTTTGTTCTGAATGTATTTTATTGCTTTCTCAACGAAACTCCTACCTCCTTCTTCCTCGGAAAAATACATGGCCCTATGTGTATTTGGGAAATCATCCATGGCTCCACCTAGGATAAGACACTCAATAGTCTTTCTATTGGCTTGACGCAGATCGATACGCTCCAATAAATCAAAGAAATTAGTAAAGTTTCCTTTTTCTCTCTGTAAAATTATTTCGCGTACAGCATTTTCGCCTACGCCTTTCATTCCACCCATTCCAAAGCGAATAGCACCATCATTATTAACGCTAAATCGAAGTAAACTCTCATTAACAGAAGGCCCCAGAACAGGTACACCCCCT
The DNA here is from genome assembly GCA_913031435.1 of uncultured Cryomorphaceae bacterium. Classification (GTDB taxonomy): domain Bacteria; phylum Bacteroidota; class Bacteroidia; order Flavobacteriales; family Schleiferiaceae; genus UBA10364. Next base: position 33,480 of record CAJWFD010000015.1, on the reverse strand, counting down.
CGACGACATTCCTCCATGAAGAATGTAACTGCCTTGATGTCAGACATATTGTTAGACAAAACAGAGGCCATAAACTCAGCAGGGTAATGAGATTTAAGATAAGCCGTCTGGTAGGCCACCCAAGCGTAGCAAGTGGAGTGTGATTTATTAAATGCATAAGAAGCAAATGCTTCCCAATCCTTCCAAACCTTCTCCAGGGTATCTCTATGATGACCGCGCTCCTCACCTCCATCTAGGAACATTGGTTTAAGCTCATCTATAATATCCTTATTCTTCTTACCCATACCCTTTCTGAGCATATCAGCCTGCCCCTTAGAAAAGCCTGCCAATTCTTGGGAAAGTAACATTACTTGCTCCTGGTAAACAGTAATTCCATAGGTCTCCTTGAGTTTACCCTCCATGACATCAAGATCATATACAATCTCTTTTCGTCCATGTTTACGGTCAATAAACTCCGGTATATATTCCAACGGCCCAGGTCTATACAAGGCATTCATTGCAATAAGGTCTGCAAATTCAGTGGGTTTAAGTTCCTTCAAATACTTTTGCATTCCCGCACTTTCGTACTGAAAAATCCCTACAGTTTCTCCACGCTGGAAAAGTTCGTATGTTTTAACGTCGTCTAAAGGGAAGCTATCGGGGTCTAAAACAACGCCATGACGTTGCTTTACTAATCTACAGGCTTCTTTGATAATGGTGAGTGTTCTCAGACCTAAGAAATCCATCTTGAGAAGACCTGCATCTTCAACAACAGAGTTGTCAAACTGAGTGCACCACATTTCACTGTCCTTCGCACGTGCCACAGGAACTAACTCTCGTATATCTGATGGGGTAATGATTACACCACAGGCATGAATACCTGTATTTCTAAGTGAGCCTTCTAAAACACGGGCTTGATTGATTGTTGTGGCTTCGAGGCCATCACCCGCAGCAAGCGCCTTAAGCTGCATCGCCAAACCTGCTTCCTCCGATCCAAACTTACTGCGAAGGGTCTTATCATCCATTTCCCAGAGCTTTTTGAGTTTAGTCATGTCTGGTATAAGCTTGGCAATACGATCGGTATCCGGTAGTGGTAATTCCAATACCCTGCCTGCATCACGAATAGAACTCTTAGCGGCCATACTCCCATACGTGATGATTTGAGCAACCTGAGAAGAACCATATTTGTCAATCACATATTGAATAACACTGTCTCGACCTTCATCGTCAAAATCGATATCAATATCAGGAAGTGATACACGTTCGGGGTTCAAAAAACGTTCAAAAAGTAAATCATACTTTATAGGATCAACGTTTGTGATTCTAGTACAATAAGCTACTGCTGATCCCGCAGCAGATCCTCGACCAGGACCCACGCTGACTCCCATTTTTCGAGCTGCATCACAGAAATCTTGTACAATCAAGAAATATCCTGGATACCCTGTTTTAGCAATAGTCTCTAACTCAAAATCTAAACGTTCTTCTATCTCCGGTGTGAGTACATCGTAACGTTCCACAGCACCCTCGTAGGTTAAATGACGTAAATACGCATTTTCTCCGCGCTTGCCTCCATCACTTTTATCTTCTGCCACTTGAAACTCCTCTGGAATGTCAAACTCAGGAAGGAGTACATCTCTTTCTAATGGATATAGCTCGATTTTATCCAATACTTCCTTCGTGTTGTGCAGAGCCTCAGGAAGATCCGCAAACAACTCAACCATCTCTTCCTTAGTTTTAAAGTAAAACTCTTGGTTAGGAAAGCCGTATCGAAATCCACGACCACGACCTATTGGAGTACTCTTTTGTGCACCTTCTTTTACACAAAGTAAAATATCATGGGCATCTGCATTGTCCTGAGTTAAGTAAAACGTATTGTTCGCTGCGATACACTTGATATCGTATTCCTTCGAATATTTTAACAGCTGTAAGTTGACATGATCCTCTTCTTCTAGACTATGTCGATTTAATTCTAAGTAGAAATCTTCACCAAAGTTTTTGTGCCACCATAGTAAAGACTCGCGTGCTTGAACCTCTCCTACGTTCAAGTATAGCTGCTGTACTTCTCCACGAAGACCACCGCTCAGAATAATAAGATCCTCTTTATATTCCAGTAGAACCTCTCTGTCAATGCGAGGAACATAGTAGAATCCATTCAGCATTCCTTCGCTACTCAACTTCGCTAGATTGTGGTAACCGTTTTTGTTTTTTGCGAGAACTACAATCTGAAAACCGTCGTCTTTTCTACTTTTATCTAACCGATCATTACAAACAAAGAACTCACAGCCAATAGCTCCTACGAAAGGATATTCCTTAGGCGGTTCATCTAGCCCTTCCTTCACTTTTTTATTGTGCAGATAGGCTTCCTTATTACCTGGCACAGCCATTACAGCGCGGTTAAAATGGAATGCGCCCATCAAGTTTCCTAAATCTGTGATAGCGACACCAGCGTGACCATTATCAACAGCTGCTTTAACTAAGTCACTCACAACCGTTGTAGCCTGTAGAATGGAAAACTGGGTATGATTATGCAAGTGTGCAAATTCAACATCCGCCGCATGTATTGACGAAGCCAATTTTATGTTTTGTTGATCCGAACTTAACTCCCCTAAGCCTTCTGCCCTATCCTTTTTGGCCTGATCTACGGCAAGCCCTATAGCTTGAATAGTTGATGGGTTAGCGAGTTTAAACGCTTCAATAAAGTCTGTATTTTTTTGTAACTCTTCTCGGGTAATAATATCAAGCCTGACGAGTTCTAAGAATACTCGGGCTGTAGCCTCAACATCAAATGCAGCATTATGTGCTTCAGCAAAACCTTCATGGAACAAGTGTCTATAAAGTTCTTCTAATTTAGGAAGCTTAAATCTGCCGCCACGTCCACCAGGTAATTCGCAAAATTTAGCCGTAGTTTCAGTACAAGAGTCCAAGGGCTGCTTTTCACTGAGTGGATTTCTTCCATTAGTACGAAGGAACTCACAGCCTGTCACGTTTAAATCGAAGTTGACGTTGTGCCCTATTACGAATTCACACTTGCTAAGTGAAGCGGTGAAAATATCAAGAACCTCTGATATAGGCTTTCCTTCATTTTGCGCGCGCTCTGTGGAAATGCCATGAATTTTCGTGGCATTGAAGGGAATATCAAAACCCTCTGGAAAAATGATGTGATCTTGGACTTCGACTAACTTCCCCTTTGCGTCGTGAATTTGCCAAGCCAATTGAACCACACGTGGCCAATTATCAAGATCCGTGATGGGAGCTTTCCAATCCTTTGGAAGACCAGTAGTTTCCGTGTCAAAAATTAAAAACATGAATGACTTTTCCTTAAATAGTGAGCGTTACTCAAAACTAAGGAAATTGATTGGTGAAAATGCCGCATGTGAATAACTATTAACTACTCTGTAATCATTTGATTTTAAAGTAGTTATACAATTATTTTACGACGTTAAATGGATGGTCTGATAAGGGATAATGTGCAAAGGGATGTGCCTGAGAATCTAGCGGACTTAGTAAGGTTTCACGCATGTCATGCACCATAGATATAGCATTTTGCGCTTCCTTTTCATTGAACCCTCCACCATTGAGAATGTGGTCATAAGAAATCGTATGAAGCTCGTTAAAACCTTCTGTAAAATCGAAGGACCAGCGGTCAAACTGAAGCGATCTATGGGTACGTTTTCCCTGATTTTTAGTAAGCTCAGGTAAGGTATCTTCATTTATGCTTAAGAACCATTTAATGGTGGCGTTATTAAACTGCAACACACCAGAAGCCCGATCATGCGTCCGTACATAAACTTTTTGATCTACGACATCTCCAAAAATCCATTGAAGCATATCGAAAAAGTGGACACCAATATTCGTTGCAATTCCACCGCTTTTTTCCTCATCGCCTTTCCACGAAGCATAGTACCAATTTCCTCTAGAGGTGATATAAGTAAGGTCAACATCAAACTGATAGTCCGGCTCTTGTGCTAATTTTTTAACCACGCGCTCTTTCATTGCAATTACCTGGTCGTGAAGACGCAACTGTAAGATGGTGAATACGTTATTACCAGTGATTTCACTGGTTTTAGAGAGCCCGTCAATATTCCACGGACGTAACGTCAGAGGCTTCTCACATATACAATGCGCTCCTGATCGCAAAGCATAACGTATGTGACTATCATGCAGATAATTAGGAGAGCATATACTTATATAATCAACTCCCTTTCCTTGCTCATTAAGTTTATTTAAATGGCGATCAAACCTCTCGAATTCCGTGAAAAATGCTGCTCTTGGGAAATACGCATCTAAATGCCCCACACTATCGCTGGGGTCATAGGCAGCCACTAATTCACCGCCTACATCCTTAATGGCTTTAAGGTGACGGGGTGCTATGTATCCGGCTGCGCCAATTAACGCGAATTTTTTCATTAACCTATTCTTTGGTCATAAGTATCGCCCATTGAAGGTGCGTCTCCCATGAGTCGGGACATCATTTGTTTCTTCACAATATTGAAGATAACCATGTGTATATCCTCCGTAACCTCCATATCCATTACGGTAGCATGAACGTTTATGGTTGCTATTTTAGATATCTTCCCTCCCTTGAAGCCGCTCATGGCCACTGTAGTAGCTGCATTTTCATTTGCGTACTCTAACGCCTTTACTACATTTTTACTGTTTCCAGAACCACTAATCCCTATCACTAAATCACCAGGTTTAAGGAAGTTTTTCAAGGGCTCTATGAAGATAGAATCCCAGCCTATATCATTTGCTATGGCCATCATAGAAGGAAGATTGTCATTAAGACATATCATACGGAAACGCTTTTCTAAACCATAACTGGCTCCCTTTAAGAAATCTCCTGCAGCATGAGACGCTGAAGCGCCTGAACCTCCGTTACCCATGGTGTAAATAGTACCACCCTTTTCATAAGTAGTGTGAAACGCGTCTGTCAGTAATTCTAACGCTTTTGGATCTAAGGAGTCCAACGTTGATTTAACGAGATTGATATATTCTTGTGCTTGCATGTTCTAAATAGAATTGACCACTAAAATAGTGGAATTATTTGCGCCAATTCAAATATCCTACCACACTCATGATAGAATAAATGATCATAAGCCCCGCATAGATCCAAAGTCCTTTAGATCCATACAAGATAATTGAGGCTATATTCAAAGGAATCCAATAATGAAAAGAGGTACGTATTCGTCTGGTTTCCTGCCAAGTAGCTATCAAGGCGAAGACAGATGTGAATGCATCAAAATAGGCAAATGAAACGCCTGGCAATGTATTTATAAAATAGCCTAAAACAAGTGCCGTTGGAATTCCCAAAAGAACCCACCACTGCTTGGACCATGGGTAATCTACGAGAGCTACGGATTCATTTCCGCTTTCTCTTTTCCAAAGTATCCATCCATAGCATCCCATCACTGCATAGACAACATATAGGCCTGTCTCAGCGTATAGCCCAATCCGGTAGAATAAAAATATCGAAAGTACCGAGCTTAAGGTACCCAACGGCCAAGCCCAAGCCTTACGCTTTATGATGCCTAACAGAAAAACAAGGCTAAGAAGCGTAGCGCTCCACTCTATGATTGCATTTATTTCCATAAAAAAAACCCTGGACCAGGGGTCCAGGGTCAAATGTACTTTATAAAACGTGTTCCTTAAACGAGTGCTTGAACTAGATCAGCAGCTTCTTGTAATGCAATGGCGCTGTGAACTTCAAGACCACTTTCGTCAATTAGTTTTTTAGCCTCTACTGCATTAGTTCCTTGCAAACGTACAATGATGGGAATATTAATATTCCCCATGTTCTTGTAAGCATCCACAACACCCTGAGCAACACGATCACAGCGAACGATACCTCCAAAGATGTTAACTAATATGGCTTTTACACTGTCGTCGCGAAGAATGATTCGAAACGCTTGTTCTACACGTGCAGCATCAGCTGTTCCGCCTACGTCAAGAAAGTTAGCAGGACTTCCACCGGCCATCTTAATAATATCCATGGTTGCCATAGCTAATCCCGCTCCGTTAACCATACAACCTACGGTTCCGTCTAGTTTAACGAAGTTTAGACCAGCTTCACCAGCTTCGACCTCAGTAGCATCTTCTTCACGGGTATCGCGCATAGCGGCAATATCTTGATGACGGAAAAGTGCATTATCATCTATAGATACCTTAGCATCAACTGCAAGTATCTTGTTATCTGAAGTTTTCAATACTGGATTGATCTCAAACAATGAAGCATCAGCTCCTTCGTAGGCACTATACAGGGCAGTGACAAATTTAGTCATGTCTTTGAACGCAGCACCGCTTAAACCTAAGTTAAACGCGATTTTACGAGCTTGAAAACCTGTCAAACCAACCTTAGGATCAATTTCTTCGTGGAATATAAGTTCAGGGGTATGTTCAGCAACTGCCTCAATATCCATTCCTCCTTCTGTTGAGTACATAATCATGTTACGTCCGGTAGAACGGTTTAGTAAAACAGACATGTAAAACTCTGACGTTTCAGTTTCTCCAGGATAATAAACATCTTCTGCCACCAATACCTGGTGAACTTTCTTACCCTCAGCCGATGTTTGAGGAGTAACAAGTTGCATTCCAAGAATGGAAGAGGCCACGGCTTCTACTTTATCTATTCCCTTTGCGAGTTTCACTCCGCCACCTTTACCTCGGCCGCCGGCGTGAACCTGAGCTTTAACAACATACCATTCAGTACCTGTTTCCTCTGTTAACGATTTCGCATGAGCTACTGCTTCTGCGGAGGTTTGTGCAACTTTACCACGTTGAATTCGAACGCCGTATCCTGCTAAAATTTCTTTTCCTTGGTATTCGTGAAGGTTCATATGTGTGCTTGAATTTGACGACAAATGTAGGGCAAAGGCCTTGAAACAAAAACCTATTAATAAATGAAATTATCAACAGGACATATGCAGTCTATTCCTGATATTTACCGGCATGAATCACAAACTATCACTACTCTTCTTTGTTCTACTCAGTACCCTGTCTTTTGGACAGAACAACCTTAGAAACGTCTTAGACGTACCAGAAATTGACGATAATGACATCGTCATCAACGGTATTCTTGATGAGTACCAATGGGCACAAGGTGCTCAGATTCATTCTCTAGAACAGTATTTCCCTACTGCAACAGCCCAGCCCAATGGTGTAACAAGTGCGGTTACCCTATTTTATACCCAAAAGGGATTTTATTTGGCTGCAACATTTACAGATGAACGCTCTAAAATTTTATCTCAACTCACCCCTAGAGACCGAGTAAATGCCAATACAGATTGGATGCAGATGATCATTAACCCCTTTAATGATGGTGCAAATGATTTTAATTTTTATCTAAGTGCTTCAGGCGTTCAAGGCGACTCACGTGCAACGAGCGACGAAGATGAAGACGGAAGCTGGAATGCTGTTTGGTATAGCGCTGTGGTTAAGGAAGACCATGTATGGACTGCGGAGGTATTTATTCCCTACCGTGTTTTGCGTATTCCAGAGACTAGTCCAGGGGCATCCCCTAAGCCTTGGGGGTTTAACCTGAAGAGATCCATACGTAGTGATCGGACGATGTACAGCTGGAATCCGATCGATAGAAATTTCGATAACGAAAGTCTACAAAGTGGGCTGTTGACAGGTATCCTTGTAAAGGATCCGCCACTTCGCGTGAGTCTACGTCCAAACATCACTGGTACTGCAATTCAAAATGGCACTGGTTCCTCTAGACTGACATCAGCGGCAGGTGCTGATATAAAAATTGGTCTGAATAAGAGTTTTACCCTAGACATGACACTTCTGCCAGACTTCTCTCAAATAGCATTTGACGAGCAGTTTATCAATTTTGAAGCCTTTGAGCAGCAATTTGATGAAAACCGTCAATTTTTCACTGAGGGTGTTAACCTCTTTAATAAGGCAGGGCTTTTTTACAGCAGGCGAATAGGAGGAAACCCGAAGAACTACACGAATGCTAATCTCGACGATCTCAGTAATACAACCCAGAGCTTTACTAGAATGCTCAATGCCACAAAAATTACAGGAACTACAGACCATAATCTTAGCATAGGTGTACTTAATGCCATCACGGCTTCAAATTTTATTTCAGGAATAGACAGCATCGGCAATCCTTTAGAAGTGCTCACGGAGCCATTAACCAACTACAACGTATTTGCATTTGACCAAAGACTGGGCGGTAACAGTTCTGTAGGATTTATCAATACAAATGTCTTGAGGTCTAATGAAGGAGGCGCCGCAAGAGATGCTAATGTAACCGCTGTTACCACCAACTTAAACTTGTTGAATAATAGTCACTTTTTAAATGCTGCGGTTGGAAGATCTATTGTTTATGATATTGAGGATGCTACCGGTGGTACTGCGCTGGGATGGGAATTAGGTAGACAAACTGGAGCTTGGCGATGGACACATGAAATGGATTTAGTAACTCCCGATTTTGACCCAAATGATTTGGGATTTCAACGCAGGGGCAATAAAATTCATCAAAATTTCGCGCTATCTCACCAAATGCTTCAGCCCAAAGGTTCTTTTTTAAGAAGTCGACATCGCTTGGGATTGCAATATAACCGCCTTTACGCACCATCGGTATTTGAACGTATTCACTTGGAATACAAATATTTTGGTCTTCAAAAAGGTTTTTTAGCTTGGGGGTATAATCTGGAAGCCAGGCCTAAAGAATACGATTACTTTGACCCAAGAGTTTCTGGCCGTTACAGAGTAAACCCTGCCTCAGCTGGGCATAATGCTTGGGTCAGTACCGACTTTAGAAAACCTTTAGCGTTCGAACTCCGAGGGGGACAATATGCTTGGGCAGATTGGAACGTTAGCGGCACCTATGGTGAGTTTAAGTTCATCGTCCGTGTGAACGACAAATTGAACTTCAAGAGTACCGTCGAGCTTTCAAGCAACCACAACCTCGGCTGGGCACAGACGATAAGCCCAGATAGTGTAGGCATGGCATTGCGACACCGGCGAGAACTCAGCCAGAGCTTCAATGGTCAATATCTTTTTGGACCAAACTCCTACCTAAGTCTAGACCTACGTCATAGCTGGAATAGAATTGAAAATGAAGGCTTGTTTCACCTTAATGAAAATGGGAGTCTAAAACCATCGGGAAGTTATGAAGACCCTGATTTACGGATCAATTTTTTCAATGCGGATTTGAAATACGTTTTATGGTTTTCACCCGGTCGCGAGTTAAACTTCCTTTACAGAGCATCCCTGGCCAATTCAGACAACCAAGCATCGTTGGATTATTGGAGGAACTTACAATCAGTATCTGGAATTGCTGCAGACCACCTGTTTAGCCTAAGAGTCGTCTATTTTCTAGATTATGCCGAAATTGTGAATTAAGCTATCTTTCCACTACTATGATTACGATAAAAGGAGTTAAAAAAAATTACGGAAACACATCAGTTTTAAAAGGTATTGACGCCACTATTTCTAAAGGTGACTTTATCACTCTTGTGGGGGCGTCTGGTGCAGGAAAAAGCACACTTCTTCACCTTATCGCAGGTTTAGATACTTCCACAGATGGCTCTATAAAGTTTAATGGCATCTCCTTAGAGGATATGACCAAGAGTGATTTGAACACATTCCGAAATTCTCATGTAGGTCTGGTATTTCAGTTTCATAATCTTTTACCCGAACTCACCGCACTTGAGAATACCACCTTACCGAAATGGATTGGGGGCTCCATGGATGATCAAGCAAAGGCACGTGCACTAGAGCTGCTAGAGCTACTAGGAATAGCTGATAGAGCGGATCATTTACCAAGCGAGTTAAGTGGTGGTGAGCAGCAACGGGTAGCCCTTGCTAGAGCACTAATGAATGAACCTGAAATATTACTTGCTGATGAACCTACGGGTAATCTCGACAGTGCAAATGCTCAAGCTGTACACGAATTACTCATCAACTTGAATGAGAAATTTGGACAAACGATAGTCGTTGTTACGCACAACGAAGCACTGGCAAGCCTAGGTAACAGACACTGGAAAATGACTGATGGATCCCTCCTACAATCTTAAAACTTAACATGAACTTACCGAAAGAGGAGCTCAAGGATTTTTTGATTGATAAGGCAAAAGAATACGCGCAATACAGTTTCATTCAGGATGATCCGATACAAATTCCCCATTTCTACTCTAATACAAAAGATATAGAAGTTAGTGGACTCATTGCGGCAACGCTGAGCTGGGGAGGACGTAAAACGATTATAGCAAAGTCTAAAGACCTGATGGAACGCATGGACCATAGTCCTTCAGATTTCATCCAAAATGCCAATGCTTCAGATTTACAATCATTTAATGGATTTGTGCACCGCACATTTAAAGATGACGATATAAAAGGTCTGGTCTTGTCACTACAAAAACTGTATGGTGAATACAATTCAATTGGTGATTTTTTCAAACAATCACTGCAACCCGCTGACACAAATATTGGAGGCGCTTTTAGTGCCTTTAAGACATTTCTTTTAAATAATGGTCTACCCCAACGAGCCAGTAAGCACTTTGGAGACCCCCTTAAAGGAAGTGCCTGTAAGCGTTTAGTGATGTATGCTAGATGGATGGCCAGACCTAACACAGAAGGTATAGATTTTGGTATTTGGGACATTGACCCTGCCCTGCTCAGTATTCCACTTGACGTTCATAGCGGACGTGTTGCGCGCAATCTAGGGTTATTAACTAGAAAGCAAAGCGACTGGAAGGCGGTAATAGAATTAGATTCATCTGTTAGACTCATTGCTCCTGAGGATCCTTCTAAACTCGACTATGCTTTATTTGGACTGGGTGTATACGAGGGGTGGAAATAGCCTAAAGAGCCATTAATCCAGGAATCTTAGTAGCTTCTTCATAACGCTCAATAACTGCGTCAACACTAAGCATCATCTCCTTAGCGCTAATAGAAACGAACTTGCCACTTTTACTTTTTCTCAGTTCTACCTGAGCAACCGTAGCGTCAAAAAGCGCTTCAGCTTGAGCTAGCTTTTGATTGTCTGTAGGTACTATAAACTTAAACAGATAGACCGACGGCCAGGTGAGGTCTTCTAACTTCTCTCGGAGTCCTTTATATGGATCTTCACTCATTATGTATGATCAATTATTTGACGAAAGTAAAACATCATTAGAGAATGCCTGACCTTTTAAAAATTCTGTCGCCGATTCTATTTTAGGTTGCATGAATTCATCTTCTTCTATCACAGCACAAACCTTACGAAATTCATTTAGTAAAGTTTCTAGTTCACCCGAAGGCTTAACACCTCTTAAGTACAAAGCCTGAGAAGCATTGAGTAGTTCAATACCTAAAATTGTATATAAGTTATCAAGCACTTTAATAAGCTTAGTAGCCGCATTTGCACCCATGCTTACATGATCTTCCTGGCCATTAGAACTTTCGATGCTATCAGCTGACGCTGGAGTACAGTATTGTTTGTTTTGACTTACAATTCCTGCAGCGGTATACTGGGCAATCATTAAACCGCTATTCAATCCAGGGTTTTTAACTAAGAATGGTGGTAGATCTCTACGACCAGATATTAATTGATAAGTTCTTCGCTCGGAAATACTCCCATATTCATGCAAGGCTAATGCAGCATAGTCTAATACTAGAGCCAAAGGCTGGCCATGAAAATTACCTGCGGAAATTATGGCGTCCTCCGTTTCTAAAACTACTGGGTTATCTGTGGCCGCATTTACCTCAATATCAATAACTTCTATAGCATGTCTTAAAGCGTTTTTTGATGCTCCATGTACCTGCGGAACGCACCTGAAACTATAAGGATCTTGGACATGTAGTTTATCGCTATGCATGGTAGGACAAACATCCAGCCAGCCATATATCCTCGTTGCTGTCTTGACCTGACCCCATTGCGGCCGAGTAGCGTGCACACCAGATGTAAATGCTTCGATCCGCCCATCATGTGCCACCGTTGAAAGAGCGGCTAGTTTATCTGCTAAATAGTCTAATTTCTGGCCATGAATCATGGCATACATTCCATGAGCAGACATGAATTGAGTTCCGTTTAACAGCGCCAATCCTTCCTTAGAAGCCAATTGACATGGTACCCAAGGCTGAACATCAGAACGTTCTAAAAATGTTTTTGTGGCTACTTTTTTTCCGTTCCACCATAAAAACCCTTCACCTAATAGCGGTAAACTCATATGAGCTAAAGGTGCTAGATCCCCCGATGCACCGAGAGATCCTTGCTCATAGATAACAGGAAGCACACCTGAATTATATAGGTGCATTAATTCTTGAACTACTTCGAGTCGGATACCACTAACTCCTACAGCAAAACTTTGCACCTTCAAAGCGATCATTAGTCTAATGATCTCGTTTCGAACATAATCACCGGCACCACAAGCATGCGAACGAACAAGATTAGTTTGTAGTTGACCTAGTTTATCGGGAGATATCTCTACGTTACATAAAGAACCAAAACCCGTGTTTACTCCGTAAATAGGTTTTTCACTTTTTGCCGATTTAGCTTCAAGAAAAGATCTTGAAGCTACAATACGTGCTTTAGCCAGTACTCCAAGACCAAGCTTACAATCCCCGAGGGCAATGGACTCATATTGTTTAAATGTCAAGGGGTGGTCGCCTAATACAACTGTGGTCATATGCATAAATTTGTAGTTGCAAAATACACCACAATGCTTATTGTAGGATCACTTTACTGAACCTTAACGCTTAAATTGCGTTTAGAATCTTAGAATAACGTACTACTCAATGAAACATTTTGTCATCATAGGCGGCAGCAAAGGAATTGGAAAGGCCACCGCAGAACTTTTAGCTGCTGAAGGGCACAGAGTTACCATATTTAGCAGAACCCCCTACGAGGGGCATGCCCATAGCGTTGAATGGGAAGAATTTGACGTCACCACAGATGAATGGAGTGATCAAATGCCCGAACAGATTGACGGATTGGTCTACAGTGTAGGTTCCATCAATTTAAAACCCTTTAGAGGCCTTAAGCCTGAGGTTTTCCAGCAAGACTTTAATCTACACGTTGTTGGAGCAGTAAAAGCATTACAGGCAGCTCAGAAGAATTTTAATAAAGAGTCTATACCTTCCTGTGTGCTTTACTCTACCGTGGCTGTTGGGCGTGGAATGCCTTTTCATGCAACAGTGAGTGCTTCTAAGGGTGCTATTGAAGGAATGACGAGAGCTATAGCATCTGAATGGGCTCCTAAAGCCCGTATCAATTGTATCGCTCCAAGTTTAACTGACACACCACTAGCATCTAAGTTATTGAGTACGGAAGAGAAAAAACAAGCTATTGGTGCTAACAACCCTATGAAACGAGTTGGAGAAGTAAGTGATATCGCGGAAATGACGGCTTTTCTACTGAGTGACAAAAGCTCTTGGATGACAGGACAGATCATTCATGTGGATGGTGGTCAAAGCGTCCTTTAGACATGTTTAAAACCTACTTCGACGAAAAACAACTGGCGACTCTTGAGAAGAGATATAGAACATCGCTAATTAATTCCGCTTCCGGAATAAGAACAGCATTTCTAGGAATTTCGGGAACAGAAGGTCATTGGAATTCCGGTACTTTTTCGAACGTCACGCATGTAGGGTCCCACCCACCGCAAATAAGTGTTCTATTTAGGCCTGATCAAGGAGAACGCCATACCTTATCAAACTACAGGTTAACTAAACGTCTCACTTTAACGACTATTCCGCTTCGTCAAGCCGAAATATTACACGACAGCAGCGTAAATGCGCCTTATGGAACATTTGAGTGGACGGCAGTAGGTGGATCGGTAAAAACATTAGAGCATTGGACCCATCCTATACCTACCAGTGCCCTATGGGCCATGGAACTTGAGTTTCTAGAAGAATTTAAATTGAACAATGGCTGCGTTTATACCGTGGGAGCCATCAAGCAAATTGGATTCGCTAAAGAAGTAACAGTCGAGGATAGTGGACAACTTTCTTGGCAGAATGGTCCATCTTTAGCGCTTGGACTGAACCAGTATACTACAGGAAATGAATTTGACTTCTTCCCCTATCCAAACGCAGCAAAATTTAAATTCTAAATGCGGGAAGCCATAGACATTGTATGGTTTAAGCGTGATTTAAGGCTATACGATCATGAAGCTCTTTGTCAAGCTCTGAATGGATCAAACAAGCTTTGGCTGGTATTTCTACATGAACCAGGATTATTCGATTTACCTCAATACGATGAGCGTCACAGTAGGTTTATTATAGATTCTGTAGAAGACATTAATATCCAAATAGGCGCTCCTATCTTGCATTTGTTTTCTACGGATGCCATGTGCTTTTTTAAAAAAGCGAACAAACACTTCGATGTGCAACACGTTTTTAGCCATCAAGAAACCGGTATCAAGTACACTTTTGACAGAGATATTGAACTCAAAAAATGGTTTTTACGTCATCAAATCAAATGGCATGAATTTGTAGCTAATGGAGTACAGCGTGGTTTAAAAAACCGGCAGGATTGGGTCAAAAAATGGTTGATTGATGTATCTCTCCCAACACAGTCCATAGACAAGGAACTTTTAAAAAAGCGAGCCCTTCAATTTAGTCCTGATTTTGCGCCGTTATACCTACCTAACTTTGAACCTCACCCGTTTTTTCAGCGAGGTGGTGAGCGCAGAGCTCATCATATTCTACAAAGTTTTCTAACAGATAGAATAAAGGCATACGCCCTTAGCATTTCAAAACCGCAAGAATCTAGAAAGGGATGCAGTCGGATTTCCCCTCACTTAGCATGGGGAACCATAAGTGTCCGGACGGTCTATCAAAGTATGCGACAGGCACCAATAGTAGGTAGTAAAAGAAATTTTAAAGCTTTTGCAGATAGACTTCGATGGCAGGCTCATTTTATTCAAAAGTTCGAAAGTGAATGGGAGTATGAATTCCTTCCTATCAACAGAGGTTACCTCGCTGTGGATAACGTTAAGGCAATGGACCAAGTAAAGTTTGATGCTTGGAAATCTGGAACTACTGGAGTTCCACTTATCGACGCATGCATGCGATGCCTAAATGCAACAGGATATTTGAATTTCAGAATGAGGGCCATGGTTGTAAGCTTTTACAGCCAATACTTATGGCTTCCATGGAAACCAGGAGCCGATTATTTGGCATCGCTGTTCACGGACTTCGAGCCCGGTATACATTACTCCCAATTCCAAATGCAAAGTGGATATACCGGAGTGAATACGATCAGAATCTACAATCCAATAAAACAAAGTAAAGACCACGATGCTCAAGGTGATTTTATCCGCCAATGGATTCCTGAGCTCATCAATATCCCAGCTCCATATATTCATGAGCCCTGGACCATACCTCCTCTGGAGTTAGCTATGATGGGATATTCTCTTGGATCATACCCGTCAAGACCTATAGTAGATCTTAGTAAGTCCAGAGCATACGCTAGTTCCATGCTTTACGGTAAAAAAAAGGACAAATCAGTGAAGATTGAAGCGCGGCGTATCCTTAATAAACATGTGAATAAAAGTCCATTCAGAAAGTAGTTACTCCTGAACCAAACGAAACCCTTCTCCATGAACATTCTCAATGCGCAATGTGGGATCAACCTTCAAATACTTTCGAAGTTTCGCCACATAGACATCCATCGATCTTCCTGTGAAATAATTGTCTTCCCGCCAGATCTTCAGCAGTGCCTTCGAACGAGGTAAAAGTTGATTTTTATGAGCAACGAGCATTTTCAGTAATTCACTTTCCTTTGGGCTCAGCCTTGTAACCTCTCCTTCCCATACCAACTGTCTTATTTTTGGCATAAACGTGAATGACGCAATGGTTAATTCATCAACTTCCTGCTCGGTATCAGCAGATTTACGACCGATAATTGCTTGTATCTTATAAAGTAGTACATCTGTGTCAAATGGCTTGACCAGGTAATCATCTGCCCCAGCAGAATATCCGGCTATGATATCTTCCTTTTGTCCTTTAGCAGTAAGGAAAATCAATGGTTGACCATTGTCAATTTCCTTTACTTCAGTAGCGAGGGTTAAACCATCTTTCTTAGGCATCATTATGTCAAATATGCATAGATCATATTCTCCTTGTTTATACGCTCTAAGTCCCTGCACGCCATCCCGCTCTAGAACAACCTCGTAATCATTAAAGGCCATAGTGTCCCTCAATAAGTTTCCGAAGTTCACATCATCCTCAACTAATAAAATCCGCTGTTTTTCCATGATTATTGATTCTTTTCGATCTTAATAATAAACGTTGATCCTACTCCTATCTTACTTTGTACATCAATAAGTCCGCCATGCTTATCCACTATTTCTTGAACGAAAGACAAGCCCAAACCATGCCCTTTAACATCGTGGATATTTCCTTTAGTTGCTCTGAAAAATCTATCAAAAACCTGCGAGGTAGTTTCCTCGTTCATTCCTATACCCCTATCCTTTACAACAATAACGAAATCATGATCTTCTTCACTCAATTTCACACTAACCATAGGTACATCTGAACTATACTTAATCGCGTTATCGATGAGGTTCGTAAGTGCACTTTTAAACTGCGTAGGGTCACCGAAATAGGTATATGAACCAGGTGACACAACAAGATCAATCCATCCATTTCGCTGTGCAACGGATAGTTTGAAGTGCTCTACGGCTTCTACTACTACATGCTCAATGGACATTTGAGTCCGCTGAAGTGTCAACTCTTCTTTATCCATCATAGACATCTGTAAAACAGACTCCATCTGGGCATTCATTCGCTTATTCTCCGTTTTAATGACAGCCAAATAATTGCGTATTTGATCCGCATCCATTTTGTCGCCGTTTTTAATTATCGCGTCAACAGCTAAGTTTATAGTAGCAAGAGGGGTCTTGAATTCATGGGACATGTTGTTTATAAAATCACTTTTGACGTTGGCCAATCTCTTTTGTCTTCTTCCTTGTCTTTGAACACCAAAGAATGCTGTTAAAATAACCGTAGAAAACAACAAGGAGGCCACTAGACTTAGATATACTCTTTTTGCCAAGTAGAATTTTTCCGAGGGGAAATACAGTAATAACTGTCTAGTTGGACCGAAAAAACTCTCGGCCAAGACATAATTGAAGGTCACTTTCTCTGGATCGAAACCCTCGCTTGTCAAGGTACTGAGATAGCCATTCTCGATCAGTGCCCAAACCGGCTCAGTACGAACCCCATTTTGCTTCAACTCGTTTGCGATAATACTATCGAGCTCAGTCACATCTAGCTGTGTACTCCAGGGTAATGAGGATTGAAAATTATCTAACATGCCCCCGAGCATTGTGGTATCCCTGGTTCCTATGCCATAGGGGGGGTGTATTTGGGCATTTGACCAGCGAACTGTGGTTTGTCCCATGGGAGTATTAATTGTAAATACACTATCTACATTTGCATTGCTGCTGAAGGAACCCATGCTTTTTCTACGTACAAAAAGTCTCACACGTTCACTTAATCGAGAGGAGGTTGTTCCAATTTGAGATTCAAACTGTTGACGCTGTAATTCCAATTGACCCGAAAGCAAATTCAACTGCAACAGAAGTGCACCTAAAACTGCCGCTGTTAAAATAGCAGTTGGAACGTTCTCGCGAATTTTTTTAATGAATGAGGACAGCATACTACGAATGTATGTGGTTCAATTGATTGAACAAACGCTTTTAACGGCTATTAACAATGTTATAGCAACTGT
Organism: uncultured Cryomorphaceae bacterium; assembly: GCA_913031435.1. GTDB lineage: Bacteria > Bacteroidota > Bacteroidia > Flavobacteriales > Schleiferiaceae > UBA10364. The sequence continues at coordinate 15,827 of CAJWFD010000015.1, read as the reverse complement.
CCTATGATATCGTCTTCTATGAGCCCTTCACCCTTTGCCTTGAAATTTGCCACAATTCTATGACGCAGAACCGGTTGAGCTATTTTTCTTACGTGAGTGATGCTGGGAGAACCATCACCATTCATCATGGCTAGAGCCTTCGCCGCAAGAATCAGATTTTGAGAAGCTCTCGGTCCAGCGCCCCAATTCAAGTAATTATGAGCTACATCAGATCCATCGGCAGTATTTGGGCGTGTCTTTCTGACCAGGTCCACGGCATAAGCTATTACATCGTCTGTCACCGGGATTTGCTTTAAAGCAAATTGCATATCCAAAACTTCCTGCCTAGAAAGTACTTGGTCAATTTCCTTAGCATTGCCCATAGTGGTTGATGCGACAACAGCCTCCTCTTCTGTTTTCGTTGGATATCCAACAAGAATATTGAATAAAAAACGATCTAATTGGGCCTCTGGCAAAGGATACGTTCCTTCTTGCTCTATAGGGTTTTGAGTAGCCAACACAAAGAATGGTTCCGGTAACTCTAAGGTGTTACCTGCAACACTTACGCGTCGTTCTTGCATTGCTTCTAGAAGCGCTGCTTGAGTCTTGGGAGGTGTTCTATTAATCTCATCTGCGAGCACGACATTCGCAAACACCGGACCTTTATGAAAAATAAACTCTCTTTTCGCATTCAGTACTTCCGTTCCGGTAATATCTGAAGGCATCAAATCCGGTGTAAACTGAATCCGAGAAAAATCCATACCTAACGCCTTCGAAACCGAAGTGATCAGAAGAGTTTTTGCTAAGCCAGGGACGCCCACCAAGAGACTATGCCCTTGACATAAAATGGACATCGTGATCAAATCAACTGCATTAGTTTGCCCTACAATAACTTTTGAAACTTCCTTTTTAAAGGCCTCAAGTCTAGCAGGCGCAGTTTCCAATACTTGAATAACATGTGTATTAGTCATTGTTGTTACTGTTCCAACCTTTTAGTTGATCGTCGCATGGATAATAACCTGAATTTACTTTGACGAACGTTTCTAATAACTTTTCATCTTTCCATTCTTGAACGAGCCTACCTTGCTTTTCCTGAAGAGCAAAACCTTTTATTCTTGTGAAATCAAGGTCTAAATTAGCTTTATGAGGGGCATATTTAGCGTCAACACGAACAATGCGAAAAGCCTCACGCTGGTCTTGAGATTGGTAAAAATTTGGTGCTGAAATCTCATCTTCCGACATTTCATTAATTACCGAGAATAAACCTCTGTCTAATTGACTAACCTCAAACTTATTGTTTCCGCTCTCAAAATTACTCATTTGCCCGCCATTAAACTTTGTTTGCTCATCCTCAGAATACTTCATTGCTGCTTCATCAAAAGTCATATCACCAGATGAGATACCTACCAAAATACTATCTAAATAAGCCTTGGCTTCTTGTAAATTGTCTTGAGTGAGCTTCGGCTTAATTAGAATATGACGTAAGTCTAACTCTTCACCTCGCTTTTCTAATAATTGAACAATATGATAACCAAACTCTGTTTTAAATGGATCGCTGATTTGTCCTTTTTTAAGATTGAAAGCAATAGCTTCAAATTCCTTTACAAATACACCGCGCTGGATGGCCTTGTACTCTCCACCTTTTTTATTTGATCCAGGATCTTCACTGTATAAAATCGCCATAGACGAAAAGGAAGTCCCATTTTCTATTCTGTCTTTTAGACCTATTAATTTGTCTATCACCTCCTGCTGGGCCTCTTTTGAAATTTCTGGATATTTCACAATTTGTCTCAGCTCAACCTCTGCATTAATCAGAGGAATACTGTCTTCCGGAAGTCTTTCATAGAATTCGCGCACTTCCGATGGAGTAACTTCAATTCCCTCAACAACCGTCATCTGCATACGTTGAGCAGTAAGTTGTTCGCGAATCAAAATCCTCATTTCTTCCTTGATTTCCACAACAGACTTTCCGTAAAACTCTTCCAGTTTTTTTTGATCCCCCATTTGTTGGATCAATTGCTCAATTCTACGGTCCATGTTAGACTCAACCTCGTCCTCTCCTACCGTCACAGAATCAATTTCTGCATGATGTATCAAAAGCTTTTGAAAAAGCAATTCTTCAAAAACACCACAATAAGAGATATTCTCTCCGAAATTTTGACGGTTAAAGACATCGTATTGCTCGTCAATATCGCTTTTAAGTATAATGTCTCCACCAACAACAGCGACTACACCATCGACAGTTTTTGGTTGGCCTTGAGTTAATACGCTAAAGCATAATAAACTAAGGGATAAGTAAATCGCCTTTTTCAATTGCATTGGATATAATGTTTTCTTCTATTCGTTCTATCAGCGTAATTCTACGCTTATTCAGTATCATTTTTCTAATACGATTCTTCACATATTCTAACGGACTATAACTGTTAGCTATGCGCAGTTTATTGACCTCCACAAAATACACCATTACGGTATCTTCACAGGTAAATCTCTTTGTTCTATTTAAGTACGCGTAGGGATTGCTTGTTTCTAATGGAATCTCACTAAGAAATTCATCTAAAGGAATCCATGAAGAATCATTATATGCGCTTTGTTTAGTGGCAAATACCTCGATCCAATCGTAGTACTTATCTTCAATTATTCTTCTTTTAAACCATCGAATTGCTTGATCTGTTTTTTGAGCATTCAAAGGAACAGCAGTGTATTTCGCCTGAATAATACTTTCTTTGAGTTCAAAATTATCCAGATTAGTCTTGTAATACTGAAGCAACTCATCTTGAGTAACAGAAGTATCTAAGTTCTCACGAACATATTGATCAATATAAGCATGCTTGAGTAAGTCATTTCTGTACCGTTTGACTAGATCTTCAAAAGACCTCATTTCCTCATCTAGATTGAACTCAGCTGCTGCAACTAACAGCTCATTTTTCGCCCATGTTCGAATCAATCGATCCACAAACAAGGCACTGTCTAACGAACTCAATTCTCCTGATTTTGGTATCTGATTCTTAACATCCTCTAGAAGAAGACGTTTATTCCCTAACTCTGCCAAGACGATCTGATCAGATGATACAGAGGGTACACATGCAGTAAAGGCAAAACAAGAAAACAGTATCCAACGGATCATTTAGTCTAAGGTATTAAAGAGCTCTTTTTTCACGGAATCGTCCACAATAACCTCAAATTTAGCAGTTAAATTCTTCACCCAAGCTTGTTCTAGTTTGTCTTGGTAACTTGCAATCACCAAACCCTTTACTTCGTTCAAAGCCTTTGGACCTGATGGCATGAAGTCAATTACTTGTATAACGCCAAATCCACCCGTAAGAGATACTGGTCCATATACACCAGGAGACGTATTCCAGAGAACGGACAAGACATCATCATCCTTCTGCTGTGAAGTACCAGATTGCACTGCAATACTTAAAGGATTTTCAGCACCTAAAAGATCATTTAACTTGTCCAGCTTTTCTTTCGAGACCCATTTGGAGATTTTCTTAGCCACCTTTACATCTTCGCATACCCAGTAGGTATAAGCTAGACGATCGTTCCACATAAATTGAGATTTGATCTCTTCATAATGATTAAATATGCCTGCCGAATCCTGAGAAGCCTTATCCCAAACTTCGTCTTGAGTAAGATCAAAAAGCAAAATACCTTCTTTATATTCCCGGACTAAGTTTCTAAACGCAGGGTACTTTGTCTCTAATTTATCATCCTCGTACCCCAATACCACATCATTACTGACTACATTAAATAACAATCTTAAGTACTCTTCAACATCCTTTTCATTGCCTGGTTTTTGATTCTGCTCCCAGAAATCAAGAAGACGTGATTGAGTGACCGTTTGACCGTCAAATGTTGCCACTTCTCTATCTCTCGATGGCATGACAGCCTGCCACTCTCCTTCCGTGAACGCAGTAGCGTTTACTAATTTCACTGTACGTGCGTAATTGCGCTCGTTTACTGAGAAGTTGTATTCCTTCTTTAAGTCTTTGAGAAACTTAACCGCACCTAGCTTACTTCTTGAATCACGCTTCACTTTATTGGTGATTTCTTTTTCCAAGGTGGCGAATTCTGGTAAAGGAATTCTTTCGATCAATTGAAGAACATGCCAGCCGATATTTGTGCGAATAGGCATAGAATAATCTCCTGGACTTTTAAGTGCAAAAGCGGCCTCTTCAAATGCAGGCATCATTTTATTCAATCCAAATTCAGGCATAACACCTTGAGATTCCTTGGTTTTTCTATCCTCACTAAAGCTAACTAAGGAAATAAAATCCTCACCGGTCTGTAACCTATTGAAAATCTCTTGCGCGCTGCGCTCGGCCCGTTCGCTTTCATTGATTTTTGCCTCTTCATTTGCAGAGAAAAATATTTGTCTAACCTTGACTGTACCACTGGCCGCTCTGCGGTCTGTAGTTTTGATCAAATGATACCCAAACTGTGAACGAATAGGTAAACTGATCTCACCTATATTTTGGTTGTACGTACCGTTTTCGAAAGGATAGACCATGTTGAAGGCTGTGAAGTAACCTAAGTTACCGCCCTGCTTCGCACTCCAGGTATCTGCACTTTTAGAACGAGCTGCGTCTTCAAATGAAATATTTCCGCTCACAATTTCATTGCGCAGGTTCTTCATTTCATTGAAAACTTTAACCGTATCAGAGGGCAAAGCAGAGGATTCAAGTTCAAACATGATATGAGATGCCTTCACTTCTTCCTGTAATCGCTTGTAACCTTCTGATATCAAGTTTTTCTCCGATCCTGGATCACTCAAATAAGGTTTTGCCAATTGAGCTCTATACCCACCAAATTCTTTAACGAATTTTGATGCGGTGTCACGCTGCTGGTCATACGCCTCAGCTATTTTTAATTTAAACTTGATGTAAAGGTCTAAATACTCCTGCGGAGTTTTAGGGTCGACTAGTGAACCAACACCTTTGTTTTTCTCGTAAACTGCCTTAAACTCTTCTGCTGATACCTCAATATTTCCAACACTAAAGAGAACCTCTTGCGCGTGAGAATTGAAGGTTAACAGAATTGATCCGATTACTAATATGTTCTTTATTTTCATTATCTACTGTAGTTAGGTGCTTCTCTAGTTATACTTACGTTGTGCGGATGACTTTCTTGTATTCCTGCAGCGGTGATTTGAATAAATCTTGCAGATGCTCTCAATGCTTTTATGCTACTGGCACCGCAATATCCCATTCCTGCTCTCAAGCCGCCGATAAATTGGTACATCACCTCACCAACTTCTCCCTTATAGGGCACACGACCCACAATACCTTCAGGGACCAATTTGCTCACATCATCTTCAACATCCTGAAAATAACGATCTTTTGATCCATCTGACATGGCCTCAACCGATCCCATACCTCTGTATGTTTTGTATTTTCTGCCCTCGTAAATCACAGTATCTCCCGGGCTTTCCTTAGTTCCCGCGAACATTGAACCGAGCATCACACAATCAGCACCGGCAGCGATGGCTTTAACAATATCACCTGTATATCTTATACCTCCGTCAGCAATTACAGGAATCCTGTTGTTGATGGCTTGAGAGACTTCCATTATCGCACTTAATTGAGGATAACCGACACCTGCTATGATTCTAGTGGTACAGATTGATCCTGGTCCAATACCTACCTTAACAGCATCAGCGCCTGCTTCTAAAAGATACAGGGCAGCTTCTGCAGTAGCTATATTACCCACAACTACATCCAAGTCAGGAAAGCTGGATTTTACGTTTTTAAGGGCTGCGACAACACCTTTAGTATGTCCATGGGCAGTATCGATAATGACTGCATCAACACCTGACTCATTTAAAGCTGTTACACGCGCTACCACATCCTGAGTGACTCCCACAGCAGCAGCTACTTTCAAGCGTCCGAACCGGTCCTTATTAGCGTTCGGCTTAACTTTGTTTTTTGTTATATCACGATAAGTAATGAGACCTACTAATATATAGTCTTCCGTCACCACGGGGAGTTTCTCAATCTTATGCTCTTGAAGGATAGATTCAGCCTGCTCCATGGTCGTACTTCGGGCCGCTGTCACCAATTTATCCTTAGTCATAACCTCCTCAATGAGACGCGCATTGTCCTTTTCAAAACGTAAATCACGGTTTGTGAGAATCCCAATCAATTTCTTGTGTTCATCAATAATCGGTATGCCTCCGATCTTATATTCTGCCATCATAGCTTTCGCATCTGACACAGTGGCTTCCTTATATAAGGTAACAGGATCTAGAATCATTCCACTTTCAGCACGTTTAACCTTGCGAACTTCAATGGCTTGCTGCTCTATGGTCATGTTCTTATGAATAACCCCAATACCACCCTCTTGGGCTATAGCAATTGCCATAGCACTCTCGGTGACGGTATCCATAGCTGCCGATATAATCGGCGTGTTTAGTACAATGTTTCTAGAAAACCGGGAGCTTAAAACCACATCGCGCGGTAAAACTTCCGAATAATTCGGAACGAGTAAGACGTCATCGTAAGTGAGACCTAAACCGATAACTTTATTGGTGTTTTGTGACATAGCAATTCTGATTTGAATTGCGCCCAAAATTAAGCAATTTATACGAAACAACATGGGCGGCCCAGGGCCGCCCATGATAGATTCTTAAAATATTAATAATTAGTAGAGTAAGGTGAAATTTCCACGTTCCTCCACGAGCACATCTTCTATACTTCTGTACTTAACATAATAGGTATAGACGCCCATCGACGCTTTATTACCCTTATTCAAGAGGTGAACTTCACGCGATCCGTCCCATCCCTCAGAAATGGTCGTAGTGCGGAATACCTCCTGGCCCCAGCGGTCCATTATAAATAAAGTATAACTATCAGGACGAGCAAATACGCCCTGCGGTTTCCAAACTCTATTTTCTAATACGTCAGATTCAGGATTGAAAGCAGTTGGCATCCACAATCTAGCTTTATGAACAGCACAAGCCACATTAGAACGTGCATTAAACTTTTCATTGAACTCATCTCTCCATGGAATAATACCATCGGCAGCTATGGCCTTAACGTAATAACAGAACTTTCCTTTCGAATTAGAATAAGGCTTTATATCATCCATATACGCCGTGTCTGCAGTTGTTGTTACAAAAGTAAATGAAGAGCCTCCGTCCGCTGAACGATAGATTTCGTATTCATCTACCCCAGCGTCAAAGTCACGATAAGGCGACCATGTTATATTACAAGTAAGGTTTCCAATAGCTTCTACGTTTAATAGGATATTCGTACCTAGATTGGAAATGGTATCCAGTGCTCCACATGAATCTCTGGAGGCAATTCTATAGTAATACCTACGACCCATAGGATCAGCAGTGTAATCAACAAATTTAACTTCCCATGGACCTAGTGTAGGTTTAGCTACATTTCCTATGGTCAAATAAGGACCAATTTCATCATCAGCACGTTGAACTTGGTAGTCAATAACATCTGCGTCTCTATCTATATAAGCATACATGTCAACTCCGTTTTGAGAGTTCACAGTGGCGCGCCCTAGATATAATACTTTAGATCCCTGAACTACAGCTGAACTATTACATTCCTTATTAGAAGTACTCGTTCTCGTACCTGTTGTATCTACTGCTTGCACATAATAACAATAAGAATATCCGTTAATGATACCATAGTGGTTGAAAGTAGTATCTAGATTACCACCCTTTAGAAGTACACCTGTGATGGTTCCACCTATAGGGTCAGTAATGTCTGCGTATAAGTTATATTCTGCGACCTGACTCTTAGACCATTCTGAATAAGTATTCCAACGCAATCGAGCATATCCATCACATGGGTCCACACCGAGTTGCATATATATGGTACTAGACGGTATTGTATTCCCGACTGAACTTTGGTTTCCACAGCTATCTACTGCAGTAACTACATAAGTTTCTTTTTGATTCGCAGCATTTGATACGCCATATATGTACGGCATGGATGTAGCATAGTTTGCCGCTGAAATGGAATCTATAGGAACTAAGAATCCAGAGTTGTCTTCTCTATATATGACATAATAAACCACATCACTGTCCTTCGATGCTGCCCAAGACATACCTCCCAAATTACCACCAGCTACTGTAACTGAATCAAAGACAACAGCTGAAGGTGCCGTTTTATCTGAGAAATAACCACTATCCTTTGAGCTTTCACAAGAAATATTGTAACGGACCTGATAGTTCAGCCAAGAACCACAAAACGCTACTGTATCTGTCCAACTAAAATCAACTGTAGAACCTAGTTGAGTCCATTGACCAGAATTCTGAGGTGCCTCAACCCAAACATCGTAGGTAGTCACTGTGTCTCCCTTTAACCATGGATTCCAATTCAATACCGCTATTGAGCTGTTCGGTGGTGGCGGGAATGCTTGTAATCCCATTCTTATGTTTTGTAAAGTATCTGTGGGTACCGTTAGTAATCCACATCCACCACCAACTTGAATAGTGTATCCGTTTACAGCATTAGGATCAGCACCTGCGTGTGTATACGTCTGAGTGCTCCAATCGAAAATTGTATCCACAATAGTGGTTGCACCAAGCGTATCTATATGATTAATAATATAATAATCGAAGTTAAACCCAGTGTCAGCGCTAGCCACCCAATCAAATGACACTCCTGAAGCATCTAGACTAACACAAGCGTCACTGACATCCGGTAATCTAGGCATGTAATTCTTTACCCTAACTACGATTTTCTGATAAGCAATTCTATTTAGAGGACACTGGTCATCCTGCATACGTATGTAATACGAATACTCAGACTTGAGGGTCCCACACTGATATTCTTGATAAAACAAGTGACTACAGTCAACATACCAATTAAACTCTACTTGGTTAATACCTGGATACGTAAATACACCTCCAACATTTCCTGAAGTTATTGTAGCACAAGGAGGGTTAAACAAACAAGCGTTGGCATTGCCATAATTCGCAGCAGAACTAAGGTTACCACCGGATGCACTAAAATTAATATTTTGTGAAGAACAGTTTGGGTTTGGGTAAGGATCTGATGACGAAATATCAAATCTTACGGTGTCACCTGGATAAACTTCAGTGTACAGATAAAGGGTGTCACCGGCCGTATTCGTTACCGGTACAAGTATCGTTGGGTTAGTTAAGTTTGGATCTGGAGTAATATCTAAACTTGGGGCCTCATCTACAAAGGCAGAAGCACAAAGGCCTGTACCAGCCGGACACCCCAATGTAACTATAGGTATATCTCTGAAAATCTCGCCAATTTTTTGGCCACATCTCCACTCTTCAATTTTCACACAAGTAGCCCATGAACCAGCAAGAGCTGATTTAAAATTCACTTCACCTGTTGTTGCATCTATGGTAGCTCCTGTACTCCCCGTGCCACTAGGTAAAGGAGATGAGGTTGTGTATCCTGTATTCCATGTCACTGCCGTTCCAGGCCATGAAGTCCCAGCTAAGGGTGCAGCCCAAACATAGTATAGTGAATCTAAATCCGGATCGTATCCCAAGTTGTTATATACAACATCTACGTTCGTACACGAGATAACTTGTGGATCTTCTAAAAAGTTAGGCGAACTATCAAAACAAGTAGGGTTAGCCGAAGTTCCTGCTGAAAGTGGTCCAGTTGCTCCAGGCGGAGTGTAAGGATACATAACAGCACGAAGTAAATAGCCACCGGTGTTTGTATTTGAGATTGAACCTGGACGACAACAGCTGTTCCAAGTAAAATTCCATCCTCCTACTGGAGGTACTCCTGTTATAGTAATATCACCAGATCTATACAGATATTTCTGCATTTTTCCGGTTCCTCCGACAGCTCCAGCGCAGGTTGTAGTACCAGTGTAACAGGCCGGCACTACATCGGTCGTACTCACGTAAGCAGCTGAAATGGCGACACCAGCACTATTTGCAATGGTCTGGGTACCCGTCCCTAGAGCTATTCCACCACAATCACGGTAGAGCACAAGGGAAAATTGATATTTACCGTTCGGCTTACATTTCCAAATGATTTCTCCCCCCAAAAGGTGGGTGGCGGATCCCTGAACACTAAATAATGCAAGGGCAATGACAATGTATAGTCTCTTCAAATTCATATCTCTGTACTTGAACATCGAAAATAAGGTATTATTTTGATTGTTAGAGGGCTTAACGCACATGCCTTTCAAACAATGAGTAAACGACTTAATATTCTGTTTACTAATTGTTTAACGTTTTACATTACCGCTTTGAAATGTTGTTAAAAGTGATTTGCCTTTGTCTCGAACACTTGTGGCGACCTACTTCAAAGCTACGAAGTGCTCTATGCTTTGTGGATCTACCCTGTACTCTTGCCCTCCACATTCGCCAAGAACTGCTCTTCATTTCGTAGCGCATAAGTGCAATTGTCTCCGCTTCTGAAATACCAAACTGAATAGTAATAGCATCAAATGGCGTACGATCTTCCCATGCCATCTCGATAATTCGATCAATCTCCCTTACCGTCAATTTTTTCGCTATTGCGGAACCTTTCATGATTAAACTTTGTTTATTGCATATGCATATCAAACCCCATTTACCACAAAAAGTTTGCGCCACGTGCGGAAGACCGTTCACATGGCGCAAAAAATGGGAGAAAAACTGGGAAAATGTCAAGTACTGCAGCAAAAGATGCAGCGGTAATAGATCTTAAATTTATTTATACAAATTCCTTGAAATCACAACTTTTTGTATCTCAGAAGTACCCTCTCCTATTGTACACAATTTACAATCGCGATAGAATTTTTCCACAGGATAATCCTTAGTATATCCATAGCCACCGTAAACTTGAACTGCCTCATTCGCAACCTCAGTGGATATTTCAGAAGCATAGAGCTTACACATTGCACTTTCCTGAGTCATAGGTTTCCCTTCCTCTTTAAGTGCAGCCGCATGCCGCGTCATTAACTCTGCACCATAAACCTTCATGGACATTTCAGCTAACTTAAAACTAACGCCCTGAAAGGACCTGATTTTCTTACCGAACTGTTCGCGCTCATCTGCATACTGAATTGCTGCAAGCATTGCTCCTCTGGCAATCCCAAGACTTAAGGCCGCGATTGAAATACGACCACCATCCAATATTTTCATTGATTGAATAAAGCCCTCTCCTACGTTACCTAAAACGTTTTCTTTCGGTACACGGCAATTATCAAAAAATAAGCATGCTGTTTCAGAAGCACGCATGCCTAGTTTATTTTCCTTCTTTCCCGCTGTAAATCCAGGTGTGCCTTTCTCTACAACAAATGCTGTTACTCCTCTAGAGTCACCCTTTTCCCCTGTCCTAGCGATCACCACCGATATAGAAGAAGAGATCGCATGTGTAATCCAGTTTTTTGAGCCATTTAACACATAATGATCCCCATCCAAAATTGCAGTAGTGTCCATTCCACCTGCATCAGAACCAGTCCCAGTCTCTGTAAGGCCCCAAGAGCCAATCCATTCAGCGGTAGCTAGCTTAGGCAACCACTTCTTCTTCTGTTCTTCGTTGCCAAACTGTAGAATATGGCCTGTACAAAGACTGTTGTGTGCTGCAACAGAAAGACCTATTGATCCACAAACCTGAGAAATCTCATCGATAATGGTAATATATTCTTGATAGCCAAGACCAGTACCACCATATTCCTGCGGAACTAGAACACCCATAAATCCTAATTGGCCCATTTCTTTAAAAAGTTCAATGGGGAAATGCTGACTCTCGTCCCACTCCATTACGTTTGGTCTAATTCTGGATTCTGCGAAATCGCGCGCAGATTCACGTACCATCTCCAGTACTTCTTGACGCTCGTCGCTTAAATTAATTCTCATAAATACTATGTGATAAAATTGGTTCCCCTAAATATAACACAGAAGCCCAAAAGGAGTTTGCAGACTCTGAGATGTTCTTAATATTAATCTTAATACTGTCTATTACTTCAATAACTTCTTGTACTTGAATCTCTTAGGTTCAGAACGTCCCAATCGTTTAAGCTTGTTTTCTTCATATTCAGAAAATGACCCCTCAAAGGAATACACTTCAGAATCGCCTTCAAACGCAAGGATATGGGTACATACACGATCCAGGAACCACCTGTCATGCGAAATGATAACCGCACATCCAGCGAAGTTTTCTAAAGCTTCTTCCAAGGCTCTTAAGGTGTTAATATCAAGATCATTAGTTGGTTCATCCAGAAGTAATACATTACCGCCTTCTTTCAAGGCCATAGCCAGGTGCAGACGGTTACGTTCACCACCGGAAAGAACACCTACTTTTTTGCTCTGGTCACCTCCAGCGAAGTTAAAACGACTTAAATAAGCTCTTGCATTAGATCGCTGTCCTCCAAGCATTACCTCTTCCGTACCATCACCAATCACCTCGAAAATGGTTTTTTCAGGATCCATTTTGTCATGACTTTGATCGATATAAGACAGTTTTACCGAATCACCTACGTTAAAAGAACCTGCATCCGGAGATAACTGGTCCATAATCATTTTAAAAATAGTGGTTTTACCTGCACCATTCGGTCCAATTATTCCCACAATACCTGCGGGTGGAAGCTTGAAGTTCAGATTGTCGTAGAGCAGTTTCTCTCCAAATCCCTTCTTAACTCCTATCGCTTCAATAACGTTAGTACCTAATCTAGGACCTGCAGGTATAAATATCTCCAGACTACTTTCCTTTTCTTTCTGCTCCTGACCTAATAGGTTCTCATAGTTACTGAGTCGGGCTTTACTTTTCGTCTGGCGTCCTTTGGGATTCATACGCACCCATTCTAACTCTCGTTCGAGCGTTTTACGACGCTTAGAAGCTTGCTTCTCTTCTTTCGCCATGCGATCTGTCTTTTGATCTAACCAAGAGCTGTAGTTTCCTTTCCATGGAATCCCTTCTCCTCTGTCCAATTCAAGAATCCATCCTGCCACATTATCTAAAAAGTAACGGTCATGCGTAACCGCGATCACCGTACCCTTGTATTGCTGTAAATGCTGCTCTAACCATAGAATACTCTCTGCATCAAGGTGGTTAGTAGGTTCATCCAGGAGAAGTACTTCTGGCTGTTGGATCAACAAACGACATAAGGCTACACGACGGGCTTCACCACCAGAAAGTTGGTCAACCAGTTGATCTGGTGGTGGACAATTAAGGGCATCCATTGCTCTATTTAGCATGGTATCTAGCTCCCATGCATTCGTGGCGTCAATTTTATCCTGAAGTTCAGACTGTCGGGCCATGAGCTCATCCATCTTCTCTGGATTTTCATAGACTTCCGGCAAACCAAACAGATCGTTTATTTTATTGTATTCATCTAAAACAGCTACCGTTTCAGCAGCACCTTCTTTAACAATATCTAATACCGTTTTACCCGCTTCAAGTTGCGGTTCTTGCTCAAGGTATCCAACATTATAACCCGCAGAAAACACTACATCACCTTGATAGTTCTTTTCTACTCCAGCAATAATTTTTAAAAGCGTTGATTTACCTGATCCATTTAACCCTAGTATTCCTATTTTGGCTCCATAGAAGAAAGACAAATAAATGTCTTTTAGAATAGCCTTGTTATTGTGTGGCAAAACCTTGCTTACACGGGACATGGAGAAAATGACTTTTTTACCGTCGTCTGACATGAACTATAGTATTAAAAAATTAGTGCGCTTTGTATTTCTCATGCTAAGTGTATTAGCAAGTGAACAAAGTACAGCTCAAAGTTACATATTGAAAGGGACTGTTGTCGACTCAGACTCGTCTTTTACGATACCTAATTCCTATGTAGTGAATAGTAAGACCTTCGCTGGAACCATTACAAATGGAATAGGCTACTTTGAACTTTCTGTTGCACAGGGTGATACGCTTATATTTTCTAATGTTGGTTATCAATTTTATTACCTAGCTATTGACTCTAACACCATGAAAAATCGAGGCAATGAATTACTTGTTAAGCTCGTTCCAAGAAATTTCTTGTTAGATGAAGTTAGCATCTATGCCATAACCTCCAATAACCCCAGGACTATGCCACAACGCATGCCATTAGTTCCTGCTACAAAAGATATTAGAACCTCTAAAATTGTGGCTCCTACCCTAGCTAATCCATTGGATCTCTTGTACTATAGCTTTGGAAAAAGACCCAAGCAACTAGCTGCACTAAGGAAACTACAAAAGGAAGATTACTATAGAAGAAAGCTAGAAGAAGGCAATAATAGAGTTGTGTTAGAACAATTAACGGGTATCCCAAAAGAGGAAATGCAAGCGTTTATGTTTTACTGTAAATATTCTGACACCGAAATAAAAACCTTTAACGACTATCAGTTTTTAGTATCGCTTTTAGACTGTTATGCTCTTTATGAAAGGGAAAGAGAGCAACAAGATGCTGAGGAGAAATTAAACAGGTAACCCTATGGGTATTCATGATTACAGAACGGCCAACCAAGCTTTATGGGACCATTGGGCTAGTTTACATCCCGAGAGTGACTTCTATCAAAACGAAGCGTTCAAAGGGCACCAAATGTCTTTGAATTCGATAGAACTCGACGTCTTACCCAACCTATCGGGTAAGCGCGTTCTTCATTTGCAGTGCCATTTTGGACAAGATACCATCAGCTTACATACGCTAGGTGCAAATGAAATTGTAGGTTTAGATTTCAGTGCCGAAGCCGTAAAACAAGCCCGAATATTAGCGAATGACTGCGGCGTTCCTGCCACATTTGTTCAACGCGATGTGTTGGAGCCTATCCAAGAAATGCTTGGTTCATTTGATCTAGTCTTTGCTTCATATGGCGTCGTAGGTTGGCACCCAGATGTTAGTGCTTGGATGGATGCGGCTTTTTCGTATCTAAAACCCGGTGGAGAATTAATATTAGTGGATTTTCATCCTGTACTATGGATTCTAGATTCGGAATTTAAAGAAATCGTCTACTCTTATTTTAATAGAGGTGTAATTACCGAAGAAAGCGATGGCTCTTATGCCGCTCCACTTGCACGTAAGATGGTACACCATACGTGGAACCATACCATCAGTGATCTTATTAAACCGATAGTTGATGTTCCCGAAAGATCTCTAGTTTATTTTACGGAACACGATTGGAGTCCATACAAATTATTTGAGTCTACACAACCCGAGCCACAACGTTATCAAATCAGAGGCAAAGAGGGCCTCTTCCCACTTGTTTATGCTATTAAGGCACAAAAAATAGATATGAAATAATAAAAAAAGCGAGCCTAAGGCTCGCTTTTTTTTATCTAAATAGAACGGAAGACCTAGGCTAGGCGATCATTCGTGTGAAATCCGAAAAAACCTACAAACTTTTCAATTCCAATCCAAAAATTAATTCTGTCTAACATGGGATTTAACCATGGTGAGTAAGTACAATATGCATTCGTCTCTGGGCGCGTATGATGCTTAGCGTGATCACTTGGGCGCTGTAATATTTTTATATTTTGAAGTAAAGTAACTATACCCGGTTTTTCATCGGGACGCTTGTGCGACCATTGGTGCACAATATTTGCATTTGCACCTAGCAATCCAAAGAACCACCATTGCCAAGAGATAGTTCCGGTTATTATAAAGACGACAACCCAAATCAGGGCCACCCCTGCCCAACCAGATTTACATAAATACCAATAAGATCTGGTGATCATTTTTCTAGGGTCTTCATGGTGCCAAGTATTAATCTCAATTACGGCTTTACCTACAATAGGCATATCTTCTTTACCATAACGATCCATCCACCAATGCACAACTCCAGTGACAAAATCTAGTAAGAGATACAAGCTTATAGCCTGGACTATAACTACAATCATAATTTTTTCATTTTTTCTTTCAACGAAATATAGACTATAAATGTTCATCAGATCGACAAATAAATCTCAAATGAT
>CAJWFD010000014.1 GCA_913031435.1 uncultured Cryomorphaceae bacterium | reverse complement strand
GGAGTATTGACAGAACGCATTACTGTTGAATAATATCAATAGTTTGTAATACATTGCGAACCCCGGCCACTGGCCGGGGTTTTTTTATATATGGAATTTAGAATTGGACAACAGATAACCTTTAAAGATGCCGCTGGTAAGGCGGTCGTAAAGGCGATTAGTGGAGATGTCATCACGGTAGAAGACATGTTTGGCTTTGATCGTGAGTATGATGCTATAGAGCTACTGCCTTTACATACGATGGAAGTAGGAGAAATATATAGGAAGGACAAGCCCAAAAGAGTAGTGCAACCGGCCGCTCAGCAAGTAGATAGGTTAATGATCGATCTCCATTCACATGAGCTTTTAGATACTACGCATGGGATGACTAAATATGAAATTTTAAATCTTCAATTAGACAAGGCTCGCGCAGTGATAAGTGAAGCTAAAAGACGTAGAGTTGGAAAAGTTTTAATTATTCATGGAAAGGGCTCAGGACGTTTAAAGGATGAAGTGCACCATATGCTAGAGAGGATGAGCGGTTTAAACTATTATTTCGCAGATTTCTCTGAGGGTGGATATGGTGCTACAGAAGTACAGATTTTAAATTCGAAGCACTAAATTTGTAACCGTTCTTAACATTTAGGTTTTCACATGTATCGCGCCTTATCGCTTCGTAAGAAGAGGAAAGTCCGGACAGCATAGGGTGGTGTGCTTCCTAACAGGAAGGACTTACGCAAGTAGGGACAGCAAGTGCAGCAGAGAGTAAACCGCCTTCGGGTAAGGGTGAAAGGGTGGGGTAAGAGCTCACCGTGCTTTAGGTGACTAAAGTAGCAAGGTAAACCTCACGCGCTGAAATGTCATGTATATCGTGTTCCTTAGGGGCTAGGCGACCCGTCTAGAGTTTACTGCACGAGGGGTAGGCAGATTGATCCTAATCGCGAGGTTAGGACTAGATAAATGATAAGGGCCCGTAAGGGTACAGAATCCGGCTTATAGCGAGATGTGAAACTCCTAAATGTGGGGAACGGCAAAATTAGAAAGGAATTGGCTAAGAAAAGATTTTCAATGATACCTGGGTTTATGCGCAAGTATGTGCTAATATTCAGGGAGAAGGGTTTGAAGGAAGGATTGAACGCAGTGGGATGGCCTGTAGCCATCGGTTTATTTCTGTTTTTTCTTATCAAGGGGATCACTCTGTATATCATTTTGCCTTATCTGATTGCGAAAGGTTTTTTCATAGGATAAGTGTAGTATCTATTTGTCCTACATTGTACCATGATGAAGGAATTCAGTAAACATATCTGGCCTTGGCTGCTTGTAGTAGCTCTGCTTCTGGTAAATTCGTTTATTCCGGCCATCTCGGCAGATGAGGCTTATTATATCTCATGGGCTAAAGACTTGGCTTGGGGATACTTTGACCATCCACCTTTAGTGGCCTGGTTTTCGAGTATCGCTCCAAATACTTTTTTTAGAATCCCCTTCCTAGTTATTTCATTACTACTGGTTTTGTTATCAGATAAACACAATCTTTTGTGGTGTTTATGTATTCCTGGAGCTCATTTGTTTTTTGGGTGGGCTTTACCTGACACCGTTATGGTTGTTGCTGGATTTTTTCTGATCTACAGTTTTAAAAGGTGGGATAGTGACACTAATTGGCTGAATACCCTAATTTTAGGACTATCCATAGGCCTACTGGGTCTTTCAAAATATCATGGTGTTTTATTGATTATTGCATTGGCTATAGGCTTTTGGCCCAAACGCAAGGAGGTGAAGCTTTATGCCGCTATTACACTTGGTGCAGTAGTTTTAATGCCTCATTTCGTCTGGCAATATCAAAATGATTGGCCTTCTTTTAGGTACCATTTATCTGATCGATTTATTCCTGGTGGAGGTATTCTTGAGACGGTCCAATTTCTATCGATTTCTATAATTCTTTGGATCCCGTTGATATGGAACTATAAATATTTACCAAAATGGTCACGCTCCCTAGTGTTCCTTGCAGCTATAATATTCGGTTGGTCAGCATTCAAAGGAAGTGCGGAGCTGCATTGGATGCTGGTCTTAGTTTGGATTATTCCAGAGTTACCTAGAGTTGTTCATCCAAAATGGCGCGTATTTGGTATTTCTTTAGCGGTGATTCACCTATTGATTTTTATACCAGGGATTTCTGAACGTATAGGTATAGCAGAACATTTCAGAAAAGAGATACGATCTATAAATGAATTAGACTATGTAATATTTCTAGATTCTTATCAGGATGCTGCCCTTTATGAGTTTTATACTGGGAAGGAATCATATTCTTTAGTCCACCCAGGGATCAGAAGAAGCCAATACCAACTAGCAACTTATCCTTTTCAATCCATACGCGTTTTGATCTACAACAGAATGGGTATGGGAACTAAGGTGAATCATACACCTTTTCATAAAATAGAACAAGAGGTTTACGATCTGAGTGGGATCGAATGGACCCTACATGATGGAGCTCTGCAAACAGATTTATCTTTAGTGCCCATAGGATACCACTGGATTCAATATAACTATGAAAACGGTATACAGGTAGAACGTATTGGTTTAGGCGAAGCTACACAGCTGCCTAGTCGTTTCGCGATAGGAGTAAAGCAACAGTCGTTCTTAACTTTAGAGAAGAATTGGGTTCCTTCTCAACTTTGGATTCCTTTACACGAATAAATAAAAAATCCCCTAAAGCGAGTGCTCTAGGGGATATATAGCTCGTAATTTTTGATATCTAGTCTTCTAATGCAGCTAAGTATCTCTCACTTTCAAGGGCCGCCATACAACCCGTTCCAGCAGCAGTTACTGCTTGACGAAAGATTTTATCTTGAGCATCTCCTGAACAGAAGACTCCTGGATAATTTGTTGCAGTAGAATCATGCTTGGTGATGATATATCCCGTTTCGTCCATATCAATCTGACCTTTAAAAATATCGGTATTTGGATTATGACCTATGGCAACAAAGAATCCTGTTGCAGGAATTTCCTTCTCCTCATCCGTTTGATTATTCTTTACCAGAACACCTGTAAGTCCTTTATCGTTTCCTACAAGATCCACTGTTTCTGTATTCCACAGTACTTCAATGTTTTTTGTAGCGAAGACCCTGTTTTGCATGGCTTTCGATGCGCGCATTTCTCCTCGACGAATGAGCATAGTCACTTTTGGACATAGCTTTGCAAGGTAGGTAGCTTCTTCTGCGGCGGTATCACCAGCCCCTACGACCACTACTTCCTGACCCTTAAAGAAGAATCCATCACATACAGCACAAGCACTAACGCCAAAGCCCATAAACTTTTCCTCGGCAGGAAGTCCTAGGTACTTTGCGGATGCACCTGTTGATATGATGACTGTTTTCGCCTGAACCTGGGTTGTCTCATCAATCGTTAGAGTATGCCATCCGCCAACTTCTTTACTGAGTTCAGTCTTTGTGACCAGTCCAAATCTAATTTGAGTATCAAAGCGCTCGGCTTGATTTTTCAAATCTTCCATCATTGCATTTCCGTCTACACCGTTAGCGTATCCTGGGAAATTATCTACTTCAGTTGTTGTAGTTAGCTGACCACCTGGTTGAAGTCCCATGTACATTACGGGCTTTAAATCAGCTCTTGCGGCATAGATTGCAGCAGTATATCCTGCCGGTCCTGAACCTATTATAATACATTCGTGTTGTTCCATTGTTGTGCTATATTAAAGAGCTCAAATCTAGGATTAAAATGTCCATGATTTTATGTTCGAAGTCTATTCGATGATAGATTTTGTTAATGAGTTATTCACTATGAAATTGAGAATTCTTTTTTGGGTATTAATTTCCGCTCTATTCGCATCTTGTGCACCCACCAGAGTCGTAGCGCCATTAGAAAAAGGAGTTACACAAATAGGCGTAACCCTGGGAAGACCGAGAGTGAATGACGGATCGTTGCCTTTAGTAGGGATATACTTCGCTAAAGGGCTATCAGACGTAAAGACCTTCTATGCTGGAGCACAACTTACAAGCCTATATTTAGGTACAATACAATTGGATGGAGGCGTAGTAAAAAAAATTATTGCACCTAATATCATGATTCCCGGAGTTTCTTGGAGCTATGGTGCAAATTCATTTATTAGTTCTCGAGATGGTGCTTTTAGACTATACCCAGAGACAGGTGTGAATGCCTATTGGAAAATTGGGCCACATATTTTAAACATAAGTGCTAACACATGGGTGGATCCTACTTGGTTTTTATCTGATTATAATAAAGGTCGAATTTTATCCCCATCGTTTGGTGCAGGCTACAGGTTTAGGTACAAATGGATAGAATTACAGGCAGAATACAAGCTTTTGAATCCAACTCGTGAAATGCACATACCGCAAGCCTATATACCTTCTACGAATGGCTTAGGCGGAAAGGGATGGTACTGGGGAGCAGCTTTGAATTTTTAAGAAACGAATGATGAAGAAGATTTTAATACTGGCGTCTTTATCCCTGCTGACTTCATGTTTGGATATCAGTGCAGTAATGCTTTATGGAGGTCCAGGTGAATACAACTTTACGAACGCTTCTCTGGACGCTATAGACCACGTGGATGAGTCTAAAATCCACAGACTACAGACGTTCTCAGACCAGGACACCATAGAAATTTTATACATCGGAGATTATAGCCAAATAGAATCGGACACGATTATTCTATTTCTGCATGGAAACGTTCCTTCCATGGATAGTTATTGGAGTACGATCGCACACATAGCAAATCTTGGCGAGCAGCACCGCTATGGTGTTATGATGTATGATTACAGAGGATATGGTAAAAGCACTGGAACATCCACGGATGAAACCTCTTTAGCAAGTGACTATGAATCTGTAATGAGCTGGCTAAAGGATCAGGGTTTAGAGAGTGATAGGTTGATCGTATTTGCGAATTCTATAGGTTCTTTAACGGCAGGACCCGCAGCTGCTGGTGGATCTCTTATTCCGATTGAAAAACTAATCATGGAAGTTCCCCAGAGCTCTTCCGCGATCATCATGCAAAGCTCAACCGGCTTGAGTTTACCCTCTTCTATGCTCACTATTTTCGAATTCGACTTGGCAGTGGACATGTCTAACTATCCTGCCGAACTTTTATGGATGCACGGTGAGCTGGATGCTACGGCTCCTTTTAATGATGCTGCATCAGCCATGAGGTCTCATGAAGGTAGTTACTTTGAAGAGGCCATATATCCTTCTGCAGGTCATGGATTGAGATGGGACATCGGCAATGAAGAATGGGACAGGGTGCTGTTAAACTTCATCCTAAAATAGCCAGTACTCAGATATAATCATCGAATCATGTGATGGTTACTTAATGCAGATGGTCATTATCCTTAATTACGTTGATTGAGGTTTTTTACAAAAATCGCGATAGAATCATTTTATGATTCTAATATATTCTGCTTAGATTGTTTGCATATAAACCATCGCTATGATCAGTTCTACACTCCTTTGGGGAGTACTAATCGGATTCACTCTTATCGGAATTTTATTGGGTCGCATGACTTCAACTAAATCAGTAGATGACTTTGCTTTAGGAGGCCGTAACATGGGTTTCTTTCCTTCGTTAATGACACTGAGCGGTACATTCGTCAGTGCGGTAACTCTTATGGTGTATACCAGTTTTGTATATATATACGGCGTAAGCGCAGCATGGATTTTCATAGGCTATACACTTGGCTTCCTGTTGTTTATACCCTTTGCGTTAAAGTTGTATAGACTTTCTATAGAGCATCATTTTTTTACACTTACAGATTACTTCGTATTCCGTTATGGTAGAAAGACCGCCCGGTGGGTCATTGGAGTGATATTCGTCTGGTATGTTGGGCTGCTGAGTACACAACTCCTCGTAGGGTCTAACTTATTAAATGAATTAGGCGGTGTCCCGGTGAATTGGGCAAAGCTTGGAATGCTAGTGACCGTTTTAACTTATTTATTAGTGGGTGGGTTTGGTTCCGTAGTTAAGACTGATATTTTTCAATTTTTAGTTATTTTCTTAGTACTTATTCTTGTGACGATGACACTCAAGCAAGGGGGTGAAGTCCCTGCGGAGATGTATGAACCGTTCAATGCAGGACCAGTAAATATCATTGCATTTTTACTATTGGGGTTATTAACGCCTTTTGCCACTCAAGATTATTGGCAGAAAGTTTTCGCCATGAAGAGCGAGAAGGTCGTTCGTAATAGTTTCGCAGTAGGTGCCTCTATTAATATATTACTCACCGTCGCCTTAACCTATGTAGGCTTGATTGCGCGTTCTTCTTTCCCAATCTCTGGCGCGATTCAAAACGAACATGCAGAAATGATGGTACTAAGAACCTTTACGGAGCTTGTTCCTCCAGAATTTCAGGTTTTTGTATTGATTGCTTTTTTCGCAGCGATTCTCTCCACTTCAGATACCTATCTGTTTTTATTGAGTCTTAATGTGACGAATGATCTATTCCCTAGGAAAAATGAAAGTGCCAAAAGTGGTATCCAAAGAATACGATTGGCTCTTGTAGGTGTAGGGCTTTTCGCTTTACTTATTGCTTTCTTTTTTGAGAGAATTGAAGATATAGTAGTAACCTTTAAGGCGCTGGGAATAGGCATTGCTCCAGTAATTTTCTTTGACTGGGCTGGAAAAAGAGACAATAGAAGTGTGGTCCGAGCACTGATCATAATGACTATAGTAAGCTTAGGAGTGAGTGTGTGGATGATGAAGACGGCGGGTAAAATTGATCCTAGTATTGCATTCGTAAGTATAGGAACTTCAGCAATGGTCTACGGTATGAGCTTTTTATCAAGAAAGAAAGGGGCATAAAAAAGCCCCTTTTTATTAAGGGGCTTGACTATTAATTGAATAGTTCTTCTAACCAAGTGTCTCCGGAGGTTGCCCCTGGTTCAACCTGAGGTAGGCCTTCTATAACGGAAACAGGCTTTGGTGCTGCTTTTAATTTATTAAACATAGATTTATTTATTGGGGTATAAAGATAACCCTAAAAAATTAAATCACTTTGTATCAGGCTTATAGGCGTTTATTTGAGCGTAATAATCAGCTAAATGCTACTATATTTTCACGATTTTCTCCACCTTATTGAATCCTTTGGATCCTTGAATTCGTATGATGTATGTACCTTGAGATAGACCTGTGAGGTCAATGTATATCTCAGCGGGTCCCTTAGGCATTAATCTGCTTGCTAGGTTTTGAATATACTGTCCATTTTCGAAGAAGAGTTGGGCCTGAACCTCTTGATCATCTTCTAAATTAAACTCGACAGTCACGTTATTGCCCTCTAGGCTCGGGTTTGGATACACTCGGCCCCCATCAGGGTATGGCGCTACAATCGTATCATTTCCAAATACCTGTGCGATATAGGTACGGTTTTGCTGTGGTCCATCTCCATAAAATCCTGCCATCCATACTTCTGATGGTATTAACTGACCTCCTTGATCAAACATATTTTGAATGCTAAAGTAGTCTCCCCAGCGTTCGTAACTGTCACTATGACGATCCACATATGTTGTACCTAGTTTTAAATCAAGTACATCCGAAAATGTAGTATCGTTTCCTAGTTGTACTGCTGCGACTCCAGGGTGGCCATCGATAGAGGTAAAATTGAAGCCAATCAGTGTTTGTATTTGGTTGGCATGAACACCAGACCATGCTAGATTTGGATACCCATAGTCTCTCGTAGGATGGGATAGAATACGTGCCGTAACCGTTGGGTTTAAACTTTGTGCATTAGAAATGTAACCATGATAAATTGCGGAATTCGAATTAGCTCCATGAGCCGTAGTACTTACAAATTGAATCCAATCGTCCTTTTGAATAGCACCTAATACTCTTCCATCATTAGTTTGAAGCCCCTTTGTAGCATCTGTGGTGTCTGTATCGCCTTGCTTTCCGTTAGGTGGTACTCCATAGGGAATGTTGCTTATTAACGCTGCGGTATTGATGGTGGTGTCACTAACACCTTCTTCCAACGATATTAAGAAAATAGTATCGTTTTGTAAATCAAAATTCCTGTTGGAAATAAACTGCAGCTGGTCACTGATGTTATTATGACCCCTTACTGGGTGTAGGTTCCTTGTAAATTTACCGTCGTGCGAAATTTGGGTGTATACTGAGGCATTGATATCACTACCGGCAAAGCCAGCATTTTTATCTAAATGCCAAATTACTGATCCATCAAAACCTACTTGCCAGCTCACATTAGGGATGATAAGGTTAGCAGTGATCACTAACCCTTTTTCGCTCAGCGCAATCGCTGGGAAATCTGTCCATCTATTGTTTTTTAAGGGGTTACCATCTAATCGGTAAATATTCCAAGGTTCTGACGGATCGTTGGTCGTACTGAAACAAACAATGATTCTGCTGTTAGCAGCATCGTTATCTTTTAAAAATACCAATATGAATCTATCTATAGTGGGGTCATAGATGAGCTTTGGGTCATAAAAGTTCTCAAAACTGGTACCTCCAGCCATTTGCTGTAAACTTGAAATACCAATTGGCCCAGGCATTAATAGCTCATTAGTATTAAGATCTAAGGCCCAAAAAACAGAATTTACAGCAGCGCATAAAATCCTTCCCTTACTGATGGCCATCGCGTTGTCGTTGGGAATTCCTCCGGAGAAGTCATAAGGATTTCCTTGTGGAGTAAGCCTATACAAAGAAGTGCCAAAACCAGTACTTGGTTTAGAAGCTGTGGTCGACTTATTCTGGATGCTCTGTGTTGGAAACGATCTATAATCCTGATTGATTTTCTGCTCTAGTAGGAAGCTTTTATAAGAAGTTCCTCCAGGAATAGGTGCACTGGTGGGATACATGAACGAAATGACCTCATTCTGAGTAGATTTTGGATCAAACTGTCCAACATATTCAGCCTTTACCTTTCTTGATGTAAAGGAGGTATTCTGCGCTTTCAAACCAAAGGTACATAGACATAGTAGGAATAATACTTTCTTCATTTACGTTTGAATTACACCTGGATTATATCTCTTCATCTCAGGATTATTATTAGCCATTTCTAGACCGTAACTTAGCCATTCCCTTGTCTTTGCTGGATCAATCACAGCATCTACCCATAATCGAGATGCTGCGTAGTAGGGGCTCATCTGTCTTTCATAACGGTCTTCAATACTCTGTTTAAGCTCTTTAAGCTCCTTCTCTGACAATTCCTTTCCACTGCCTTTTAGTCTAGATGCTTCTATCTGAAGCAGAACTTTGGCTGCTTGAGCACCCCCCATAACGGCGAGTTTTGCATTTGGCCAAGCCAACATCAATCTGGGGTCATAGGCAGTACCGTTCATGGCATAGTTACCTGCACCAAAACTGTTCCCGACGATCACCGTAAATTTAGGTACGACGCTGTTTGCAACAGTATTCACCATTTTAGCTCCATCCTTAATAATGCCGGCATGTTCGCTTTTACTTCCCACCATGAAGCCGGTAACATCTTGCAAGAATACAAGCGGTATTCTCTTTTGATTACAATTCGCTACGAAACGTGCAGCCTTATCAGCACTGTCACTATAGATAACACCACCGAACTGCATTTCTCCTTTCGCATTTTTACTCATTTTTCGATTGTTCGCGACAATTCCTACAGACCATCCATCAATACGTGCATAGCCTGTAATGATAGTTTTACCGTAGGTTTCTTTATAGGCTTGCCAGCTTCCGTCGTCTACTAGACACTCTATGATTCTCATGCTATCGAAGGGCTTGCCATCAAATGGAACATGACCATAGACCTCTTCCACGGGTCGCATAGGGGCTATAGATTCTTTTCTGTCAAACCCAGCCTTTGGGAATGTGCCCATCTTATCAACGAGGCCTTTGATCATCGTTAGTGCCTCAGCGTCATCCTCCGCCTTGTAATCTGTGACACCACTTATATCGCTATGAGTATCTGCACCACCTAGCGTTTCGTTATCTATATCTTCACCTATGGCTGCTTTTACGAGGTAAGAACCCGCTAAGAAAATACTACCAGTTCCTTTGACAATGATACTTTCATCACTCATAATAGGTAGGTAGGCTCCTCCCGCTACGCAGCTGCCCATAATGGCTGAAATTTGTGGAATTCCTAAGGAACTCATCACTGCGTTATTTCTAAATATGCGTCCAAAGTGCTCCCTATCAGGGAATATTTCATCTTGTAGCGGAAGGAAAACACCGGCACTATCTACCAAGTATATGATTGGGGTATGGTTGTCTAAAGCAATCTGCTGTGCTCTTAAGTTCTTTTTACCTGTGATAGGGAACCAAGCACCGGCCTTCACTGTTGCATCGTTAGCCACGACAATACACTGTGTTCCTTTCACGTATGCCAAGACGATTACTACGCCTCCTCCTGGGCATCCACCGTATTCTTCATACATACCATCTCCAGCAAACGCCCCCATTTCTAGACAGGGTTTGTTTTGATCCACCAGATAAGAAATTCGCTCACGAGCAGTCATTTTTCCTGCATCACGTTGTTTCTGAAGTTTCTTGTCTCCGCCACCGTTTTCCACGACGGTTTGTCTGTGCTGTAATTCGCTGATGAGCAGCTTTAAGGCGTCTTCGTTTTTATTAAAGGATAGGTTCATTGAGGTCGTCTGTGTTAATAGGTGGTTGTAGTTTTAGCTCATGGAGGTAATCCCAAGATCCACGCCCTAAGTTAAAGAACAGATCCAAACCACTCAAGTTATGTGCGAATCCATTTTTGTGTTTAAAAACCTGATGGTATTCAGGGAAAATGACTTCAGTCAAAAGTTTCGGGTGAATGGCTCTAGCGTCAATATTGCTTGTGGTGTTTTGAAAACCCACGGTCGTCACTATACTTGTGGGAAGCTCCATCCATTCCATGAAAAGGTTTATGGTGGCAGCATTTAATTCCCAAAGAGTCGCATACTTTTTAGACAATAGTCCACGTACATCTTCAAAGAGCACCTCAAAATAAGGAGCATTGGCATAGGCCGTCTCTATTGCTTTCAAATGGTCCTTTACCCAGTTTTCGCTGTAAGATATTTTGGTACAGGTGATGTCTTTAACGCCACGGTCTATGGGTACAGAAAGGAATTGAACGCCATTAGGACCATGAATAAGCATCCTTGATCGAAAGCTTTGCTTCTGGAAATGTTCGTGAGCCTCTAAGGCCCAATCACCAGACTGAACTACGTACGATAGCCACTCAATAGGAGGGAAGTACGCCGTGCTCAGGGTAACTGTCATTACGCTGCTCTTTTGCGTCTGATGATCTGAACAATCTGAAACAATGCAATAAAGACCATGAAATGCCAGAAATAACTCTGACGTTCTCCGCTGCCATTGACGGTGGTAAAAACACGATTGGTTCGGATGCTATTTATCCCTTTACCATGTTTGTCATAACTCATCCAAATAAACACAGGCTTACCTACGATATGATCTTCAGGGACATATCCCCATTTTCTTGCATCTAGACTGTTGTGGCGGTTGTCACCCATCATCCAGTAGTAACTTTTCTCAAAGGTGTATTTGTCGGATTCAACGCCATCTATGAAAACAACACCGTCTGAATTGATTTTTAGATCATGTTCTTCATATTCACCGATGACTCTGCGGTAAGCATGAATGTTTTTTTCAGTAAGTGAGACAGTTGTACCCGCCTGCGGGATATAAATGGGCCCAAAGTTGTCCCAAGTGTCATCATAAGGGCGTTCACCGTGTCCACTATCTGGATTGGGGAATAAAATCTCTTCAGCTTGACCGTTTTGAAGATCCACTAATCCTTGTGGTAGGGTGGAGTCAGCAATACTTCCTGGTCTGTCAGCGACTACTGGCCATACTTTTATCACATTTGGCAGATTTTCAATGTCATCTAAATGCTGTGCTTGGAGGAACATGATGAACTCATCAGAGGTTCTTTGGTAAACATCTTGGTCTGTGGGATATTTACGCTGTTCTGTATTGGTGAGATAGTTGATGTCAAAATCTCTTTTTAGCTGTGTCTTACTGAACCCTTGACCATTGGTCTTAACGTAATACAAATACTGTGGGAAGGCACGGTCAGGAAATTTAAAGGCTTCACCGTTTACAAATACGTTAGTGTTAATAATTCTTAAGCTATCGCCGGGGGTTGCAACACAGCGTTTGACATAGTTTTCTTTTTTATCTACGGGCATATTGTCCATGGGATAATTGAAAACAACTGGATCTCCTGCTTTTACAGGGTCAATAGCAGGCAACCTTAAGTAGGGTATTTGTGGCCATGAAACATAAGATGGTATACCTAAAAAAGGAATCTTGTTGTGAACAAGGGGAAGGGTCATCTGCGTCATAGGAACCCGAACACCATAATGCATTTTAGACACGACTAAAAAATCTCCAACCATTAAACTCTTTTCCATTGAGCTCGTAGGAATAGTATAAGCCTCGAAAGTACTAGAGCGTATAACGGTAGCAACGACAATAGCATAGAAAATACTATTCACGCCTTCGCCTAAATTCTTTTTAATGAATGCGTCATCACGGCCCCAATACTTGAGCTTCTCCTTGTAGTTTAAAAAAGCCAAGTACAAACCAAAACTCCCCATTACTGCAGCTGTTTGCCATGTCTTACGGAACTTAAAAACATGTAGAAGTTCATACACCATAATTATACCCATCACGACACCAACTACAGGAATACAATAGAGTAGTACCCAATAGGTGGGGCGCTGGGCTATTTTTACAAGAACATAGGTGTTGTAAACAGGGACAAATGCTTCCCAGGCCTTACGATCAGCAGCGAGATAAAATTTCCAAGAGATGGTTCCAAACCAAAGTGCTTGAACCAGTATAAAGATTATAAATTCCATGGGTGTAAACTACGTTTTTAATCTAGTCAATATTGTTAGAAAAGTGTGAAAGATGATCGCGTTAAAGTCCCAAAACGTCACGCATTCCATAAGAGCCTGCCTTACCAATAATCCATTCTGCAGCAATCAATGCTCCTAAAGCAAAGCCATCTCGCGAATGTGCTTCGTGCTGCAATGATATAGTGTCTAAAGGACTACTGTAAAAAACACTATGGGTCCCGCAGAAAGGGTCTGTTCGTTCGGAGGTGATGTCAATTTTATCTTTTTCACTTTCCATCGACCAACCGTTTATACCGGGGTAAGAATCTATAATAGCTTCTGCAGTAGTGATTGCCGTTCCAGATGGCTTATCCTTCTTTCCAGTGTGATGAACTTCATGAACCCTTGGTGAATATGCTTGGTAAGGAGCCATAATCTTGGCCAATTTTTCATTCATCAGAAAAAATAAATTCACGCCAAGTGAAAAATTCGAGGCATATAAAAAGCCAACACCATTATCTATTGCTATGGTATCTATTTTATTCCGTTGATCAAGCCATCCTGTCGTCCCGCATACCACTGGAATTCCTAATAAAAGAATGGTCTGAATGTTAGAATAAGCTGCGTCAGGCTGTGTAAACTCTATGGCTACATCTGCTTTACGCAGTGCCAGGGTATCTATTTGTTCACCGTTATTTATGTATACAACGGAATGGCCTTTCGACTCAGCGAGATGGGTAATTGCTTTTCCCATTCGCCCATTTCCTATAATAGCTATATTCATGGGAAGGTATAGGTTAGTGAAAGCCCTGGACTTGCCCATCGGTTCATGGATGGTCCTTGGAAAGTTTGAATTTTAGGTGCTATACTGAGATCATCGCTTACATCAAAATCATAGAGATGGGCATCGATATTAGCATCAAGAATACTCAATACATAAATACCTATAATTCCGAAAAACGCGTATTCACGTTGGGTTCTTAGCGCTTCCATAAAGCCAATTGCCTCTTGTGCTACACCATCTGATGAGCTTTGAAAGAAAGGGTTAGGCACGGCGTCAAATAGATTTGGATCACTTAACTCTAACGCTACCCTTGTGGTCAGATCTGGGTGATCAATGATATAAGTAAGTACCTCCTTGTAAGCGTTGAAGTCGGAATTTAAATCTGCATAATAATAACCAGAACCGCCTATGGCGCCCCAGACCAGAGGAATCTTCCAATATTTTCTATTATATGCTTGACCAGCTCCGGGTAGTAAGGCTAATGTTGTGGCCCTTTTAATGTTATGCTTTGCAATTTCAGTGTGTGCTTCAGTTTTCTCTTGAGCATGAAGAGTTGCTCCAAACAATAAACAGACCAATACGAGGACATGCTTAGTCATTAAGTATGGCTATAATACGTTCCAATTCTGTATCAGAATTAAATGTGATTTGTATTTTACCCTTTCCCGATACGGTACGCTGAATAGCTACCCCTGACGAGAAATAACTTGTTAACTGTGCTTCTAGATGTTCCAAAGCCTCCAGTTTTTGTACAACTTCTACAGAAGGAGTAGGGTCTTTCAGTTCTTTGGCTAGTCTTTCTGTTTGTCGGACACTTAAGCCATTCTTCAAAATTTTCTTGTAAAGATCAATCTGGGTAATTTCTTCAGGAAGATTGAGTAGTGCTCTGGCATGCCCCATTGTAAAGACCAAAGTGGATCCACCCTCACCCGATGCATCCATACTTTCATTGCGGTGTAAATCGCGCAATTCAGCCTGGATCAACGCTGGAAGTTTTAAAAGCCTTAAAAAGTTTGATACAGTAGACCGTCCTTTACCTAGCCTTTGTGCAACTTGCTCTTGGGTAAGTCCCAATTCTTCCATCATGCGTTTGCATGAATAAGCCATCTCTATAGGGTCCAGGTCTTCTCGTTGAAGGTTTTCGACGATCGCTAATTCTAATAACTGGCGGTCGTTTGCTAATCTAACGTAGGCAGGAATCTCAGTAAGTCCTGCAATTTGTGAAGCCCTAAAGCGACGCTCACCAGAAATAAGTTCGAATTTCATGCCGTTTTTACGAACGGTGATGGGCTGAATGATGCCCACTTCAGAAATACTTTGAGCCAACTCCACAAGTGCGTCATTATCAAAGTTAGATCTAGGCTGAAAAGGATTGGTTGAAATGTGAGCTAGGGGTATCGCAGCAATAGTACCTACAAGCTTTTCTGCTCCTTTGTCCGTGACCTTGTTCACTTTAGCTACCTCATCTCCTAAAATTGCGGAGAGGCCTTTTCCCATCGCTCGCTTTGCCATTTTTAGCTTTCTTTAGCAATTAATTCCTGCGCTAAAGTTAAATAATTCTCAGCGCCTTTACTGCCCGCATCGTATGCTATGATATTTTCACCGTGAGATGGAGCTTCACTTAATTTTATATTCCGATGAATGATGGTCGTGAATACCATGCCATCAAAATGACTGCGTACTTCATCTGCTACCTGATTAGACAGCCTTAGTCGGCCATCAAACATGGTCAGCAACAACCCTTCAATCTCAAGATGATCATTATGAATTTCTTGAACCCTCTTAATGGTATTCAGAAGTTTACCTAAGCCTTCTAAGGCATAGTATTCACATTGAATAGGTACGAGTACTCCGTGGGCTGCGGTTAATGCATTTAAGGTGATTAAACCTAGTGAAGGTGCACAGTCTATAATAATATAATCAAACTGGTCCTGAACCGATTCGAGCGCTCGTTTTAGAAAAAACTCACGTTTTGGTTGATCTATGATTTCAAGTTCTACGGCAACCAAGTCAAGGTGTGCTGGGATAATTGAAACTCCGGGGGACGTTGTCGCTTGAATAAGTTCAGCAGCAGACAACGCTCCTTCGATCAATTCGTATGTTCCTCTGGTCGCTTCTGCGTGCTTTATTCCCAACCCACTGGTCGCATTTGCCTGGGGATCTGCATCAATAAGAAGTACTTTCTTTTCTAATGCGCCCAACGCAGCACTTAGATTTACTGCAGTTGTTGTTTTACCAACACCACCTTTTTGGTTAGCTATAGCTATGATTCTCGCCATTTCAGTGTGAAATTTTATCCTTTCTCAAATGTAAGCGAAGGGGAGGATTAATACTAAAAAAGTAATGAACAACCAGAGAGGACTTATTAGGCAACTTTCCCGTCCAATTGAAGCGCTATCAATTCGGAATAATGTCCGCTTGCATTTTCTAATTCCTGGTGCGTCCCATGTTCTATAATAGAACCGTTTTCTAGGCAGATAATCTGCTCACAATGCTTAACACTTGATATTCTGTGTGCAATAATCAGAGTGGAAATAGAAGTGGTTACGTTTTTTATATTCGATAATATAAGTTCCTCGGTCTCTGTATCTACAGCGCTTAGACAATCATCAAAAACCATAAGTTTCGGGGATTTAATAATTGCACGTGCAATACTAATACGCTGCTTTTGACCACCACTAAGCGTAATGCCTCGCTCGCCAACTTTGGTTTCGTATTTTTCCGGGAATTCGTCAATATTTTCATGTACACCAGCGGCAACGGATGCATCAATAACTTCCTTGATATCTGTGCTGGGCATACCAAAAGCAATGTTATTCGCGATGGTATCACTAAACAAGAAGGCTTCTTGCGGAACCCAGCCTAAAAAATATCGTAGCGTAGGGAGATGCCATTGCTTTAAGTCTACACCATCTATTATAATTTCCCCAGAAGAAGGGTCATAATGTCTTACTATCAGCGAAGCGATGGTGCTTTTGCCCGATCCGGTCTTTCCTAAAATCCCTATACTTTGT
Source organism: uncultured Cryomorphaceae bacterium (assembly GCA_913031435.1). Taxonomy (GTDB): domain Bacteria; phylum Bacteroidota; class Bacteroidia; order Flavobacteriales; family Schleiferiaceae; genus UBA10364. The sequence goes on along the minus strand of CAJWFD010000014.1, from coordinate 33,944 downwards.
CCAGGTTCAAGAATGAAACTCACTCGGTCTAAGGCTTGAATGCCACTATTAGGGTATGTGAAACTCACATTTTTAAATTCAACGCGACCTACAAAAGTATTGGGCTTGTGCGCCCCCGATTCAAAATCTGGTTCTTCATTCAAGAATTCATCCAAGCGTTCCATGGAAGCGGCAGCACTTTGAACTAAGCTGGTTACCCATCCGATAGACGCAATTGGCCAAGTTAGAAGGTTTACATAATAAATAAATTCAGTAATATTTCCAGCGCTAACCTCACCCGCAAAATACAACTGCCCACCCACGAATATGGTAATTAACGTACTGAGCCCTACCATAAGAATCATCAGCGGTTGGAACGTAGCATTTACTCTGAATAGTTCTTCATTAACTGCTCGATATTCTAAGGCTTGTTCCTTAAAATTCTTAGAGAACCAAGGCCATTTATGATAGGACTTGATCACCCGCGTACCAGAAAAACTCTCTTGCGCAAAAGTGCTCAAACTAGAAAGCTGCTCTTGTACTTTGAGTGATCTTTTGTTGATAAGATTGGCCACCTTATAAACGAGTAAAGCCAGAAACGGTAGAGGTATGAGTGTTAAGAGCGTTAATTTGGGACTAACACTTATCATGATCGTAATCACTAAAATAATAGTAAACCCGGTGTTTAGGGTGTACATGATAGCAGGCCCCACGTACATGCGCACTTTTCCTACATCTGACGAAATCCGATTCATCAGGTCACCTGTATTGTTCTTTTTAAAAAACCGTTGTGTTAAACGCTGATATTGATGGAAAACTACGTTTTTAAGATCGTATTCTATATGTCTAGACATCACCACAATGGTTTGGCGCATGAAATACATAAAGACTCCTTGGAGAATCGCTGAAGCTATGATGTAAAGACCATAACGTACCAATTGCCATCTGACTTCTGAGTTTTGAACAGAACCTTCCTTATAATTATCGATAACTTGGGCAATGGTGTCAAAACTATTTCTGATTAATAACGCAGGGAATAACTTGAAGATCACAGAAATAATAACGAAAAAGCCACCGGCAATCATCAACCATTTGTATTTCAGGAAGTATTTGTTGAGTTTTTTTAGTGCGTTCATTAGCTGTAATGCGTCAATGCGAATGTATATTTGCCACAAGAACAAAAGCTCTTTGCATGCGGTGCCACAAAAATAACACGACTTTATTGAATACAGTTCTGTTCTGTGGTGAACCTGTGCCAAAAATCCTCTTTTTATGATTACTAGACGACACATTAGAATAAAAGTGTTGCACCATCTTTATGCCCACGCCGTGGATTCAGAGATAAGCGCTGCAACACTCTTGAAGAATTTAGAAAAGAGCATAGAGGAGGTACACACTCTTTTCGCTTGGGACATAAATGCTTTACTACGTATTAAAAAGCTAGCAAAACAGCAGTATGACCTAGTTGAAAAACGTAATGTAAAGGATCTTGTTCTTTTAGAGCGTATAGCTAAGCTAATCGATATTCCCTTTTTTGCATTGTGTGAAGAAAATGCTGCTCTTACTACCTTAATGGAAAGTGCCCATATTCAGTGGAGTGAATATGACCAGCACTTTATGAACATCGTCAATACGATCCTAACTGGAGATCTTTTTGAGCAATACCTATCGAAGGAACCTACTTTACTCCATCAAAAGAGATTTATAAAAGAGATTTATCAAGAACATATTGCTGAGAACGAATTCATACATGATATTTATGAAGATCAGCATGCCCAATGGAGCGACGATTTAGATGCTGCACAAATGATGACGGGTAAGGTGATTTCGAATTGGAATGAGGGTGTTCTATCCTTGACTATTCCCAATCTATTTAAGGATGAAAATGATGCTGGTTTTGGTCCATTCTTAATGCGGAAGTATTTTGAATTCGCAGAAGACAGCGTTATCAGAGTCAAGGAAAAAAGTAAAAATTGGGAGACTGATCGTATTGCGAAAATAGATGTTGTTCTTATGAAGCTCTGCATTGCTGAATGGAGAGGAATTGACGAAGTTCCTGTGAAAGTATCCCTCAACGAATACCTAGACTTGTCAAAAGAATATAGTACTCCTAAAAGTTCTTCCTTCATCAATGGTATTCTTGACAAAATCGTGACTAATTTGCGGGAAGAAGGTTTACTCCAAAAAGTAGGTCGAGGAATAATTGAATAATTTAAAAAAGAAGCGATGAAAAAAGTAATTCTTTTAGCGTCTTTTGCGCTGGTGATGACCGCTTGTAACAGTGCGACAGATAGAATTGAATCCTCAACAGAGGTTGAGAATGAGACCATGATGGAAGTACTTCCTGAAATAGTTTTTGAGGAAGAATTTCATGATTTTGGTGAGGTTAACGAGGGACTCGTAGTAGAACATGTGTTTTCCTTCAAAAATGAAGGTGAAGGTCCTCTGATCATTTCAAATGCACAAGGCTCATGTGGTTGTACAGTGCCAGTTTGGCCACGTCAACCAATTGCTCCAGGAGCGACAGGTGAAATCAAAGTAAGTTTTAATTCAACTGGGAGAGCTGGTAAACAAGATAAGAGAGTGACATTAACAACGAATGCTGTGCCACAAACGAAAGTCTTAAATATCACCTCAACTGTAATAGCAAGTAACTAATGACAAATCTATTTTTACAAGCGGCCGCTGGTGGCGGCATTATGAGTTTCTTACCTTTTATCATGATATTATTGGTCATGTATCTTTTCTTTTTCCGTCCGCAGATGAAGAAACAAAAGGAAGAAAAAACATTTCGAAGCGAAGTTAAAAAGGGAACTAGAGTGGTTACTTCTTCCGGAGTCCACGGTAAAATTTTAGAGGTAGGTGAGACTACTTTTACTTTGGAGTGTGAAAACTCTAGACTTAAAGTAGAAAAGACCTCCATTAGTAAAGAGCTCAGTGCTCAATACCAAGCTTCTGAAAAGTAAAAAAAAACCGACCTTAGTGTCGGTTTTTTTATGAAGAGATTTAAGCACATAATTCGTCCTGACGCCTTTGCCTTTGTTTTGTTCGCAGGGTTGGTGTGGTTAGTGATGACTATCACAGGAACCACGTCTACAAAAAGTTGCAGCGTAAATATTGTAGCGGAATCCTCTTTAGTAGAGGGATATTATTTACTAGACACCATAGTGCCGTTAATGATTGAGGTTGAATCTTCAGGAATTAATGCACTTCGATTAGGACAATTTGAAGAAGTTCTTGTCGTGGTTGAAAAGGAATCATTTTACGTAGATAAATCTGGTCAAATGTCCGTATCATCTGAGGATGTTAGGGCATTGTTGAATCAAGAATATGGGAATGAATACTCCTTTACTATAGGTACAACTAGTGTTATGTTTCCTTCAGAGCGGCTATCCTCTGTAAGTGTACCAGTAGTTCTTAAGGGCTTTCGGAATGTTACGCTTCCTTCTGGAATGCGATGGAGCGAAGCTTTAAGAATAGAACCGGATACGGTAGTTTTAACCGGTCCTATTGCCAGAATGCAAAGAACACAGGTTTTCGTTACAATACCTGAAGTTGTCTGGGAGGGAAGCATGGCAATCAGCTTGCCTTTGGACGAATTGGAAAAGGGACTAGAATTATCTGTAAATTCAGTAGATGTTATAGGCACATCAGAATATTGGGTAGAGAAAGAGTTCATCTATCAACGGAGAATAGGACAACGTGTATACGAAGTTAAACTTTGGTTCAGCGGCCCGTTTAGTCTATTAAAAAACAGCGAGTTAATCGACTTATGTGAGTTAACTTTCAAAGACTTTGATAAGTTTGAATTAGCCCATGTAACAGTGATAAATGAGGGAGTAGAGCTTTTGAGTATAACTCCACATAAATTAGAAAAATCTATTCAATGAAACGGGTATTCTGTGTTACAGGCGGTATAGGATCAGGAAAGAGTACTGTTTGTAAACTTATAGAAAACAAAGGCATGCACGTTTATTACAGCGATGAACGTGCTAAATTTTTAATGTCTTACAATGAAGATTTAAAACGCAAAATCGTGAAGATTTTCGGCAATAAATCATACCAGAGCAATGGAACTCTCGACCGATCTTTTCTGAGCGCAAAAATTTTCGCTGATAATTCGCTTAAGGCAGCTTTAGAAAAATTAGTTCATCCCTTCGTAAGATCGGATTTCGATCAATGGCTTCTTCAGAATGATGCGCTCATTGTATTTAAAGAAAGTGCCTTAGTGTTCGAAACATCTGATGGCTCATGTCAAGAAATATTGGTTATCATAACGGAGCAAGAACTTAGGGTTCAGAGGGTACTGGAAAGGAGCCCTGAACTAAGTAGAACGGATGTCATGAACCGTATTTCTAATCAAACTAGTGATCAAATAAGACGAGATGGTTCATCTTTTATTATTGAAAACAACGCTGATAAAACAACGCTAGAACAGCAGGTTGATTATTTCCTTGCGAGTGTAATTTGAACTAAACCGTTAGGAAAGGACCTGGACCCCATATTTCGCCATTGCTGAGAGGTATTATTTGATCTAAACAATGGAATACCAGAACCTAACGTTATGGGTATGTAGGTTAATATCATCTGATCAATAAGTCCAGCTTCATGAACGCTAGCGTTTGTCGCACCCCCACCAATGATCCATATGTTTTGGTCACTTAACCTAAGTTTACGCAGAACATCTTCTGCTGTATCAGTACTTACGGCAACTCCTTCTTTAGAAACAGCTACTTCACTGCTGCTGCTTATGACAATACTCTTCTTACCTGCGTAAGGGTATTCAGTCTCAAATTCAGATATTTGTTTATACGTGTTATAGCCCATGAGTACAATGTCTATACTATCGTAAAATGCTCTATAACCATAATCTTCATCTGGAAGTTGGTACATAGGATCGTCCAAAAAGGCAACGCTACCATCACTTTTGGCTATATATCCATCTAATGTTACGGCAGTATATAATGTGGTTTTTCCCATGTTAAATAATTTAAATCAAGTTTGACAATCATTATGCTGCGACATTTTTAGTTAAAACCAGTTCTTGGCGCGGCCAACAGAATTTCCTCTGATGCCTGGTTCTCAAATTTCTTGAAATTATTAGTGAATTTATTGGCTAACTCATGAGCTGCTTTATCGTAAGCATCTGCGTTGTCCCAAGTAGATTTTGGATTCAATAGTGATGTAGGAACACCCTCGCACGTAGTAGGCATGTCTAACCCAAAAACAGGGTGTTCATGGTACTCAACATTATTTAGCAATCCATTCATCGCTGCTGTAATCATAGAACGCGTATGAGAAAGTTTCATTCTTTTCCCTACTCCATAAACGCCGCCGCTCCATCCGGTATTAATCAACCAAACGTTGACACCAGACGCTGTCATCTTCTTGGACAACATATCAGCATAGACGGTTGGATGCAATGGCATAAATGGTGCTCCAAAACAAGCGCTAAATACCGCTTTGGGCTCAGTGACACCTTCTTCAGTACCGGCTACCTTGGCTGTATATCCACTTATAAAATGATAGGCAGCTTGTCCTGGTGTGAGCTTTGAAATAGGAGGGAGGACACCATACGCATCTGCGGTAAGAAAAAATATGTTTTTCGGATTATTTCCTAAGGAACCAGGCTGCGTATTTGAAATGTGATGAATCGGATAACTTACGCGTGTATTCTGTGTGATGCTTGAATCATCAAACTTGACTGTTAGGTCCTTATTCAGTATCACATTTTCAAGAATAGCTTCTTCTTTAATAGCGTTAAATATATCAGGTTCTTTCTCTGCGCTTAAGTCTATGACCTTAGCATAACAACCTCCTTCGAAATTGAAAATAGTATTATCATCACTCCAGCCGTGCTCGTCGTCTCCAATTAGTTTTCTATTTGGATCTGCACTTAATGTGGTTTTACCTGTTCCAGAAAGCCCAAAGAAAATTGATGTGTCGCCTGATTCTCCAACATTAGCAGAACAATGCATGCTTAAAACATTCCTTTGATGTGGTAAGATAAAATTAAGGGCGCTAAAAATTCCTTTTTTGATCTCACCAGTATATCCAGTTCCACCAATCAAAATAGTTTTTTCTGTGAAGCTTAAAATCGCAAAATTTTCTTGTCGTGTTCCATCTATATCCGGATTAGCCATAAAGCCAGGTGCATTAATGACCGTCCACTCGGGAAGGAAGTTTTCAAGCTCTTGTGCGCTTGGTCTTAGAAACATGTTTGAGGCGAAATGATTGGACCATGGATACTCATTAATTACGGTTAATGATAATCTATAATCTGTATGGGCACCAGCAAAGGCATCTCTTATGTACACATCTTTGCCCTCTAAATAGGCGCAAACACGTTTTTTCAAGGCACTGAATTTTATTGGGTCGAACGGTTTATTCATAGGACCCCACCAAACCGATTCTTGAGTCATTTTATCCTTTACAATGAATCGATCCTCTGGACTTCTACCGGTATATTTACCGGTATTCACTGCTATAGCACCATGTGCAGTTCTCACTGCCATATTTTTGTCTATGCTGTGTTGTTCAAGGATTTTAGGGTCTAAGTTGCTGAAAACAATATTGGTCTTGATGCCTAATAAGCTCAAGGTATCCGTGTGGTTCTTGGAAATCATGAAGTATTTGGTTGGTTCTACAATAGGTTGGTCAAATATAATAATGATGCTTTTATAGCGAGCTAAACTATTCACTAATTATCTGACGATATTCAAGATTTATCCACAAGTGTCTTTGTTTTGAATGCAACGGAGCACCAGCCTGCAGCCAAGAAAAGACCTCCTATTGGTGTAAGGGGTCCCATGAAATCTAGATCAATACCGATTAACTCATCCAAAGTCAGTGCATAAATACTTCCGGAGAACAGTATTATGCCGACAATCCATAGACGGATTGTGATCAATGTCCCCGTTGAATTATACAGCGCGAGTATCGCTACCGTATGTAGAAGTTGATACGAAACTCCTGTCTTATAAGACTGAATAGCAGTTTGTTCTAATAGATCCTTTAAACCATGAGCTCCAAAAGCTCCAAGAAAAACAGCAGTAATGCCTAATAGTGCTATAGTATATTTCATGTGTTAAATCTAGCCCTAAACGGGTGGAAATGCAATGTTGAAAATCGGGCAATAACCTTTAGTTATGTTGCCTAAGCAACAACAAAAGAAAGTGTTAAATTAGTTCCAAAGCTTATTTAATGAAGAGAATTGTATTAATTGGTGCCGGTTTGAGTACCAAAAGTTTAGTCCCATACCTTAAAGATCGACTAGAGAGTCACCAATGGTATTTAAGAGTCTTAGATAGAGATTTAAAAGTTGCTCAGCACCGATTAGGTGAGGAGACTAGTCAGTGTTCAGCTGCTGCGATTGACATCACAGATACGACTTTATTGGAGCTTGAATTAGCAGACACGGATGTAGCTATTTCTATGGTTCCAGCGCACATGCATATGAACGTTGCGAAGGCCTGCTTAAAATTAAGTATACATCTTTTGACCGCCAGCTATTTAAGTGATGAAATGAAGGGACTTGACCAAGAAGTAAAGGCGAAGAATTTAGTCTTTCTTAATGAGTGTGGTTTAGATCCAGGTATTGATCATATGAGCGCCATGCGTTTGTTAGATGGGATTAGAGAGAATGGTGGTGATATTAGATTATTCGAAAGTTTCACAGGGGGACTATTAAGTCCAGAATCTGAGGGAGATAATCCATGGAGGTATAAGTTTACTTGGAACCCTCGTAATGTGGTTCTAGCCGGTCAAGGAGGCGCTGTTAAATTTATACAAGAGGGTAAATACAAGTATATACCACCTCATATGGTGTTTAGAAGAACTGAACTAATCAACGTCTCTGGTTATGGAAAGTTTGAAGGTTTAGCGAACAGAGACAGTCTGAAATACAAAGAAGCTTACCAGCTCGAAGATGTAGGCACACTTTACAGGGGTACGCTAAGACGTCCTGGTTTTGCAAGAGCTTGGGATTCCTTTGTGAAGCTCGGAATGACGGATGATAGTTATGTCATTGAGGGAACTAATGATTTAACCTTTAGAGAGTACACCAATCTATTCTTAGCCTATAACCCCAAGGACAGTGTTGAATTAAAGTTGAAATATTACTTAAATATTCCTCAAGATTCAGACATCATGAGTAAGCTGGTTTGGGCTGGGATATTTAGTGATAATAAGTTCCCCTTCGAAAAAGGTACGCCTGCGCAGTGTTTAGAGTTTATCCTCAAGCGGGTGTGGTCTCTTAATCAGTCTGACAAGGATATGATAGTGATGTTTCACAAGGTTGGATGGAGCCAAGGGGGCGAATTGAAAATGGTGGAAAGTTCTATGGGTTTTGAAGGTATGGATTCTTCTAAAACGGCCATGGCCATAACGGTAGGACTGCCTCTCGCCATAGCTACGAAACTGGTGTTAACAGGTCAGACATTAAAGCCAGGTGTACAGATGCCTATTACAAAGGAATGGTATGGACCTATTTTAGATGAATTAGAAGCAGACTTTGAGGTGACATTCTCAGATAGTATGGTTGACTATAAAGGTTACTAGAGGTGGAGGTAAAACGGCATTAACACTTGGATAGCTGCTTGAGTATACTGTTTCTCCTCATTGTAAAGAATAAGCTCTTTTTTGACCGGCTCTATTCCAATTTCTTTTGAAAAACCAATAATAACCCTGTTGGGTTGCCTGTTCTTACTAGGCTTAATATAGAGTAACGATTTTGGATACAACTCCTCGTCAATAGCTTCTTCCATTAGACTAGCAGATCTCTCTACAGGTAAAATACACCAGAACTCTCCAGATTGCTTGAGGAGTTTAGAGGAGAATTCGATGAGACTTTTAAAGTCTAAGGTTAATGCATGCCTTGCCGCCGCCACACCTTGGTCTGATTTTGTAGGTCCAGACTCAAAATAAGGTGGGTTACTGACTATAAGATCGTACTGTACGTTAAGCGTAAATTCCTGTAATGGCTCATGATAACAAACCATGCGGCCGCTGAACATACTATTTTTGAAGTTCTCAGTTGCCTGACGTGCACTAGGCCCGTGTATTTCCACGGCGTCTACAAAGGCTTTATTAAAACGTTGTGCCATTTGCAGTGCTATAACACCACTTCCCGTGCCTATATCTAAAACATGATGAACCTCTGTTCTGAAGGAGCTGCCGGCAAGTGCACCAAGTAGACATCCATCTGTATTGACACGCATCGCACATTCATCATGTGCAACACTGAATTTTTTCATTTGGAAAGGTTCCGTAAGTCTCATGTTTCGCCGGTTAAGCTGAAAATTTTCGGACGCAAGGTCAAGAAATAGATGATGTTAACCAAGCCAAACATAAAATAATAGAAGTTTGATTCTGTTAAGGTAAATATCAGAAGGATTAGTGTGCCGAGCTGAACAAGTAACCATTGCCAAATATGAATTTTAGTAAGTATTTCGAATTTTGTCTCGAGATCCTCCGTCATTTCAATTTTTACTAAGCCTTTGTTCCATAGCCCTTTCGCCACTGCTGCAAGCCCGAACACAAAGCTTGGTATAGCATAATTTGAAATTTCGCTCATCGAGCACTCAATTACAGCATCTTCCTTCGCGTAGAAAACTACTACTAAAGTCATCATTAACTGTATCATTAGTAGAACCGTATAAATCAGATGTAAAGATCTAGGATCGTATGGGTAGTGTTTATTCATCAAGTGTTAAAGGTCTAAAAGTCCTTCGGGTAACTCAAGATAAATAATTTTTTCCTCGTGATTGATAGTTTGAATGAATGCTTCTACAGCTGGGACGAGATAATTCTGATTACCGTGCTCAATTAAGAACAAATTTTGGGCAACATTTTCAATGACATCAACGATGTTCCCTATATGTTCTCCATTGTTCACTGCCCCAAAACCGATAATAGCTTTATCGTAGTACCCTTCTTTAGGAGCAGGCAGCATTTCTTTCGGAAGATATGCTGCACTTCCAACAATTCTAGGTGCGTCTTCCGGACGCATGTCTTCAAACCTGACAACTAATTTTTTCCCATTAAGCTTACCACGTTCAGCAAAAAAAAATGGAACCAGTTCCGTTCCTATTTCTAGGAGAACTGATTCCAAATCTTTAAAATATTCTGGAGTAGAAGAGTCTATATGTAATATAACGGAGCCCTTATATCCATGGAGTTTAGTAATCTTTCCTAAAGAAAAGCACGCCTCCTTTAACACAATTACTCTGCGCTATCTGCTACTGGTGCATCTTTCGCTGCTTCGTCAGCTGCTACTGGTGCATCTTTCGCTGCTTCTTCAGCTACAGGAGCTGCTTCTTCAACTACAGGAGCTGCTTCTTCTTCAGCTACAGGAGCTGCTTCTTCAACTACAGGAGCTTCAACGGCAACAGGAGCATTAGCTGCTGCTATTGCTGCTACACGAGCCTTATTTACTTCACTTTCGGCTGCATGACGAGCCGCTTTTGCAGCAGTCTCAGCAGAAACTAAAGACTTAGTTTTTACGCTGATTGTATTTTCTTTATCTGAAGTCCAGGCCTCAAATTTAGCATCAGCTTGTTCTTCAGTAAGGGCTCCTTTGCGAACACCTTCTAACAAATGCTTTTTCATCATTACACCTTTGTGCGAAAGTATCGTACGCGCTGTATCAGTTGGTTGAGCACCCTTCATAACCCAAGTTAACGTTGAGTCAAAGTTTAAGTCGATTGTTGCAGGATTTGTATTAGGATTGTAAGAGCCTAACTTTTCGATAAAACGTCCGTCACGTGGAGCACGTGAATCTGCTACTACAATAGAATAGATTGGACGGGCCTTGCGACCACCTCTTTGCAAGCGAATTTTAGTTGCCATAATTAATTGTTTTAAAAGGGTCCGAAACCCCGGTAATTAATAAAATTAAGATGCAAAAGTAATGAATATATCTTTCTTGGAGAGTAGAATAGGAATCAACTTTCAATATGTATAATTTGTGAACCTAGCGTTTCCATATTGAAATTAAACGGCTCAGCATCAAGTTGTTGCATGACTTCGTCTACGGCCAATTGTTTGTGTACAGGTACATAAAAAAGCATAAAACCGCCTCCGCCGGCTCCTAGAAGCTTACCGCCTAGTGCTCCTGCGTCTAGTGCAGTAGCATAAAAGTTGTTAATCCTTTGATTTGTAATCCCGGATGCCAAGCTCTGTTTCAACAACCAATTCTTATGGAGAATTGATCCGAAATCGTCTAGCTTACCCTGTGTTAGCGCATCTTTAAGATCGTAAACTAAGTCGACCATCTTTCCGAGTGTATCATATTTTTCCTTTTGCGCGGTATTCTTTTTCTGTTCCTTAAGAATACCACTCGCACTCCTTTGATTGCCTATGTAGTAAAGTTTAAGATTGGCATTCAATTCACTTCTTGTATGGTCTGTGATGAGTATCGGCTCTACGTTTACAGTGCCATTGGGTAAAAACTCAATTAAATTCAGTCCTCCAAAGGCAGCGGCATACTGGTCTTGTTTACCGATAGGCTCTTTTAATAGATCCAATTCTACTCGACAAGCGCCTGCTCCAAGCCCCGGTTTTGAGATATCAAGACCAGAATATGCTGTTAAATTATGCAACAAACCAACGGTAAAACTGGAGCTACTTCCCATACCTGTTCCTCCTGGAATATCTGCAATTGAGCTGACTTCAATTCCGTTTAGATCAAAGTCCTTTAGTACCGTTCTGAGTATAGGATGCTGTAATTCATCCACATGATTTACGGTTTCCGTTTGAGAATATTTACATCGAATTTTATCGCGTTCAAAGAATTTATGTGTGCTGATATACATGTACTTATCTATGGTTGTACTGAGAACAGCACCCTTTCTCTGGGTGTAATATGCTGGTAAGTCACTGCCTCCACCAACAAATGATATTCTAAAAGGCGTCTTCGTAATTATCATGGCTTAAAGGTAGGTCATTGTTGATAACCTTTAGTTTTCATAGTAAAGAATATAATTACTTATTGGACGTATTTTAGGGTAAACCATTTAAAAATGGATCATAACTATGGACGAGATGCGAATAGAGACAACGCAATAAATTAAAGAAATGATTAACATAACCTTGAACACTACATCAATGAATACTTCAATTTCTCAACCCATATATCAGGAAGCTATGGCCATTAAAAGAACGCTTCAACAATTGACTCGGGGATATCATAGTAATGGAACTTTTAACCTCGCGTTTAAAATTAAGGATGATATCATCATATATATGTAACTGTCTTGACCAGTGAGTCTCTGCTCGGTATGACAATACTTTTGAAGACTACTACAAAAAAGCAATAGGTGAGTCAAACGAGCTATTAGAGCATATGCGAATAGCAAATAGTGCTCATATGCTACGGGGAGGGATTCCATCTGAGGTATTCAAACGGGTTGAACTACTTAAAATGAAACTGATTTTAATGCTAGAGCTTTTTAAAACAGAAGTTCCTTTGGATTATATTACACTATCGAATTGGGCGCGACAAAAAGTGTCAAATGACTAATCTATGAACAACGAGGATATTCGTGGGCTTACGTGGTGGGCAAGGGAAAAAGTACGTGGGTTTATGACTGGAAATCATAAGAGTCCTGATTTTGGCTTTAGCTTGGACTTTGCGCAGCACAGGGCATATGTTCCCGGGGATTCTCCAAAATATATAGATTGGTCAGTAGTGGCACGGCAGGATAAGTTCTTAACCAAGCAGTTTGAGGCGGAGAGTAATCTTCGTGCGTATTTTGTGCTAGACTCAAGTGCCAGTATGTTCACCCCTAAGGACTCGTTAAAATGGACGAGAGCTGTAGAATTGATTACCCTGAGCGCAACCCTGTTGCAAAAGCAGCGTGATGCTATAGGTTTATTAGAGCTTAGGGATAAAAGCGCTCATTTTTTTCAAGCAAAATCTACGCAAGACTCCATAGAGCAGCTTCTTTTTCATATTAATGGTAAGGAAGAAAAAATGGCAGAGAATGGAATGCTGGCAGAAGAGCTTATAAAGTTGCTAGAAATTATTCCAAAGAAAAGCCAGGTGATCTTATTTACTGATGTTTTCCATGAAAATTCTGTAGCAATCATTAACGCTTTGGGACTTCTAAAACACTTTGGTCATGACGTGACGGTAGGCATTTTATACAGCGAATCTTTTGAATTGATACCTGGTGCTTACGCAGGGTCTTTGGTCAAGGATAAGGAAGCAGAGGCAAAAACCTATATTGATGTCTCGTTAAATCAAGATCTTTCCACTTATGTTGCTGGGCAGCTTGAGTTTTTCAAAAACGAACTGGGGAAAGTAGGAGTGAAGAGCTTATCTCTAAATACTGATGACGAGGTAATGGTAAGCTTCTTTAAGTTGCTTTCCTAAAAAGGCCTAGCGGTTAAGCCAGGCCTTTTATCATTTTTTTTCTTGAACTAAGAATGAGTTACTTTTTGGTAGAACTATTAGCCGCAGCACTATCCACTTTTTGTTGATCCGCAGGAGAAAGCGATGTTGCCTGGGCCGCCTTAGCTTCCGCTCTTTTTAATTTACGAGCCTCTTTCTCTAATTTAAATCTTTTATCGAAAGAAGTGAAGCTGATTCCTGCACTTACATTAACCCCTTTAGTTGCAGAAGCGAGAGTTAATCCATCAGCAAAACTATTCGATACGCCACCCAGCGCTGTTGCTATATCACTCATGGTATTCGTACCAAGGTAGATTTGAAGAAGAGGTGTTACTCTGAATTGAAGAGCGACATTCATAAAATCATCATTCAATTCGTCCATAGACAAATAATAACCACCCTTAAGTTGTAGGTACTTCCCTACCCAAACCATTGAATTCAAACCTACGTATTGAAAGTCGGAATAGGTGTTCGATCTGCTCGTGTAATGCACGCCTAAGTAACTACGTTTATCGAAATAGTAATTAACGGCAGCATTTGCACTTTTCGCAATATTAAAAGTTTGCGTGTAGCTTGAGTTGGACAAAGCAGTGGTGATTCCTCCTGTTGCTTCATCAGTAAACTGATCAATAGCATTGGAAAGCTCATTTGAAATAGTGTCCCCCTGAGCGCTCGTATAGTTGAATCCGTTGATGGTACTGGAACCTGACATGTTCTTAGCCAATTGACTATCAAAAGACATAAAAGTGCCTCCAATTCCAGACATGCTAAGTTGTAATTCTAGAGCCTTGAGAGGTTTGTAAGTGACTCCAAACCCCAAAGAATTTCGAGACTCAACACTGGTTAAATCTCCAAGCATGCGGTTAGAATAATTCAAATCAGTTAAGCTGTCTATGCTGCTTGTTGAGGAGAATAAGTTAGTTGAGGCAATATCAATATCATACTGCGCAGTAACTTCATTAAACGCACCGGTACTATTACTACTATTCAATCCTAGCGTATTTGCGCTAACATCTAGGCCAGCAAGATAATTATGATTGTTGTAAGTGATTCCAAGTCTGAGTGTATTATTAAGAAGTGCTCTTTGATATCCAAAATAACTTCTCGAAGACACGCTTAATCTAGCTCCTGAATTAGAAAAATCCCCTGCGTAGTTTAAATCTAAACCCCCGTTGGCATCTGCCATGCCATTTCTGGCGAAAAGCAGTAAATCTCTATCGATGACCAAACCAAAGTCGACGTCAATATTTATCCCACTGAAAAAGTAGTGGTCACCAATTTTAAAACCAATATGAGGTAGATTCAAGCCAGCCAATCCGTTTAGTGAGAAGTCCTCAGTACTGGCTGCTAATAAATTCCCAAGAACATCATTGGAAGAAAAGAGCTCGCCGGCAGTTGCGCTGATTCCTAATGTCCCCTGTGCTCCAAAACTTAGTTGAAATTTAGTTAACGGATCAGCTCCAGGGTTTTGAATAAGATTACCTGCGTTTCCCAAAAGTCCAAAGGTTGAGATGTTTTGTGCACCTAGCTGCGTTATTGAAAATAATGCAAACAGTATAATATATCTTTTCATATCGTTATCTAACGTGCTTTAAATAATTGCTGTTACTTCCACTTGAATCCCCACGGTAATTCCCATGGTAGCATCAGTGCGAAGTTTAACGGGTTCTGTCCCTCCATTATAAGTTTCCATCAGAACCTCTGCCAGGATTGACTGAGCTGATAATACATCAGTTAAGTCCGCACCGGAGATGTCTACGCTTATCGAGCTGTAGCCTGGAGCGGTTACAATTCCATTCATATTTGGAATTCCACTTTGCAGCAAATCAATGGACTCACTATGAATTTCGTTCCAAGCATCATCATAAAAACGAAGTACAATAGTTGCGTTTAATGGTAGAGTAGTACTGGTAGCCATCAATACCCTGAGTGCTTTAATTTCAACCTCATTAGGTATAGCACTCAATAGATCTAAATCTTGTGCTAATGTATCCCCAAATGATAATGCACTCGCGGTGATCATAAATGGTAATTCCATGAGTAAGTCACCGGAAATGGAAGAAGAATTAGTGACGAAATTTGAGGTGCCGAAACTTGATGTATCATGATTGATATTTACAGCCCCACCGTAAACTATGCTATCCTTAGGGAGCGTAAATACATCAACTATTTGAGAATTCGTATTGTCAAAAATCAATGTTCCAGTCTCTGTATTTCCAATGATCGTTGGATAAGGAAGTACATAATCTGGACCATTTAACGCAAAACCATTTCCAGCACTATAAGAGCTGAAATCTAATGCAAGCTCTATGGGTAGACCTATAGAATTTGTGATTTCCATGCTTATCGATGGTTCAGCGAAAGATATTTGGCCATTTAAATCGTCTAAAAATTCAACCGATAGTGGTACGCTTCCTGGGTCAATAACGATTTGCTGCGTGCCAAAATAGCCGAGAATATGCCCAAACTGAAGGTTGGTCATTTCAAATGTCATGTTAAGAGCGTCTGAACTGTCTATACTCACCTGCGCACCAGAACTTATTAAGGTAGCAGTTACCGAAATAGGTAATTTACTATGATTCTGCGCTGGATCTGTAGTAAGGTCTAAAATAGCATTATCTAAGTTAATAGATCCAATTGTTGTTGCTCCAGCAGTGATGGTAATGGTCGTGTCTACTTCCACGCCGTTTTGATCAGAGCCAGGAAAACCAAGTGTTAATTCTAAAGTCTCCGCAAGGGTAGAGGTGAATTCATAATCGAAGCTAGCAGTACTAAATAGAAGCTCTCTTAATTCTTCACTACCACCGGTGCCAAGATCAATATACTGGGTGTCGTTTGAAATATCTTGTGTTGAGATTTCAGTCACAGCGTTATAAACCTCCAAGTCAGCAGAGGATATGTCTAGCGTAAGTGCATCTGTAGTGTCAATTCCAACGAATGTGCTTCCAGATCCAGGAGAGGTCAAAGAGGTTATTTTAAACCCAACAGTGCTTGGAAGAGTTTTGTTAATTAAACTCTCTGTATCAGAGGCTGTTCCGCCATTCGCAGATGCGTTATTCAAGGTATAAGAAGCAATCGTCGAACCCGTAGAAGAATTAACTAGGTCAATTCCCAAACTAACCGCCACGGGCCAGTCATTCGTTAAAGAAATAGTCATACTGCCATTTGAAAATGAAGCGCTGGAAAACGATCCAAACCCACTTCCTCCATAAGTACCGATATTAGTCTCGTTTAGGGAAGGGAAGGGAGCATTTGAGCCATGAGCGGTGTTAATAGTCGTTAACCCGGCATCAGCAGCGACTGTGCCCAGAGGTATGTCTTGATTAATACTAACATTAGCCACAGGTATCGTCCCCATGGAAATCAAGCTATTGGATGGACTCTGTACGGGAAGTGATATTAAGTCATTAACATTGAAGCCAAAAACACTGTCTTGAACTACAATGAGCTTATAGTCCATGTTGTCTTCAAAAATCAGACTATCATCAGGTACAAGAAGATGGCCTAATGTTAGCGTCATTTCGCCAAGTGGAATAGCCAGAACAGGCATTGCAATAATGTCTACGTTGTCCAAAGTAACAGTGTCTTTTTGACAGCTCATGGCAACAAGACCTGTAAGGCAAACGAGAAATAAATTCTTCATTATTTTAGTAGTCATAGTAAGGAACGAAATTACTCAATAAACTCTACTAAACACTTAAATAGTAATCCCTTTTAGCAGGAAAGACCTGAGTGCTGACAGTTGCTGAGACATGATGTACCCCGTAAAGAGCTGCTGTAATCCTCTCAAGAAAATGACCACAATAAATAATGAATCCATTCCCGTGAGTACATTTAGATTATAACTGATCATTAATGATAGAATAAGCGTACTGATGACTATGAGTTCTCGTAAGTTCTTATTAATACTGTCCCATTTTGCAGCGCCAAATTTTGACGTCTTCCATTGATCGATATTCAATGAAACACCTTCTTCTTCAAGTTTTGTTTGAGCTGAATGTACCTTGGTAGACCATAAATCCTGCTTGGATTTGACCATTCTCAAGCATACGGACCATACTAGGACTATAAGCAGTGTGATTCCACCAAAAACTGGCGACAGTATAGTGCCTATTGTGGAGTAAATGATGCCTGGAAATACTTGTGACCATCCAATAAAAAGAAAGTTTAACCCTTGAACTGATTTTCCAAAGTCTAACTTTTGATTTTGACGATCATTTGAACTCTTTTGTTCTCGAAAGTCTGAGAGTAGTTCAATTCGAATGGATGCATTTAAGAATTGACTGTAAAAACCTAAGGCAAATCTGATGATTAAAACGACTCCTAAAATTATGGTGTAGTTGATTAGGGGTAATGTAATATTTTGAAGGGCAATGAGTTCACTTCCTTCATAAATAGATTTAATGAGCGGCAATGACAACAGTATAGGTAACGTCTCTAGCAGACCTGAGATACCCACAATAAACAGAACATACCAAAAATTAGGTAATGCTGCATGCTTACGATAGAAGCGGAATGCTAATGCTATGGCGTTATCTCTGCTCAAAGAAGTTCGGAATTTTTGGTGATTTCAAGACCATAGCCGCTCACGCCAATTCTTTTGATAGGGTTATTTGTGATTAAATCAATACGACGAATGCCCAATTCGTGTATGATCTGAGCACCAATTCCAAAATCACGACCATCTTTACTAAATGCCGGTGTTTCAGTTTTAGAGGTCTTTTTAAAACTCCGAATCCTCCTCATCAGATTAGCTTCATTGAGTTCTTGGTTCATATATATAATTGCGCCATAACCCCTTTTATCAATTGTTTTTAGTGCCCGTTGTAATTTTGAGTTTTCATTGCTGGTGAGTAGATGAAAAATATCATTAGCGACACCAGCACTATGAATCCTAACGGGTACAATATCATTTATATCCCAGTTGCCTTTCGTTAGGGCTATGTGAACCTGGTCGTTTGTTTTTTGCTCAAACGCATGGAGATTAAATACGCCGTATGGGGTTGAAATCTCGACCTTTTCCGCGAGTTCAATTAAACTTTCTTTGGCCATTCTAAATGCGACCAAATCTTCGATTGAAATTATTTTGAGATCATGTTTCTTGGCAATTTTTAAAAGTTCAGGTAAACGTGCCATTGTACCGTCTTCATTCATGATTTCTACAATCACGCCTGCGGGTTTCAACCCGGATAATCTTGCAAGGTCAACCGCCGCTTCAGTATGTCCTACACGACGTAATACGCCACCATCCTTTGCAATTAGTGGGAATATGTGTCCTGGTCGCGCAAGTTGGGCTGGCTGAATATCCGGATCAACTAAAGCTTTTACCGTCATGTATCTGTCATATGCTGAAATACCTGTGGTACATCCTTCACCGATGCGATCAATGCTCACTGTAAATGCAGTTTTATGAGCATCGGTATTGTCCTGTACCATAGGAGGGAGCTCAAGTTCATCCGCCCTACTAGAGAGTATCGGCGTGCAAATCAAACCGCGGCCTTCTTTCGCCATGAAATTGATCATTTCAGGAGATACAAGTTCTGCTGCGGCAACAAAGTCACCTTCATTCTCACGATCTTCATCATCCACAACAATGACTACTTTACCTGCTGCTATATCTAGTAATGCTTCCTCAATGGAATTAAGACTCATTTTGTTTTCTCTTTGTTGGTTGCCAAACACTGGAGTTAACTCCGCGTAAAAATCTAATAAAACCTATAAACAAGGCCAAGTTCATCGTACAAAAGTACGTGAAAGGACCGGGTGGGAAGAACCGTACCCAAATAATCTGGCAAATAGCCACCACTAAAACCAACAAGGTATAGGGCAATGCAATCGGCGTGTATAAAATCAGTAGACTTGAGAGGATAAATAGATGAGGAGTAAGCCACCTTAATATTTTATGGAATAAAAAGACAGATCCAAAAGGGAAGGGCTTTTGCATTGCTAATTTCCAGAACCGACATAGGTTCTGAAAATTACCAATAGAAATACGAATTTTTCTATTGAACTCCTCTTTTAACGATGTACTCACATCTTCAAACCCAAGAGCCAATTCGTTAAAAACAATGTTATATCCTTGGTCAAAAACTCGAATCGTTTGAAAAAAGTCCTCCATGAAAGTGTGCGGAGGTATTTCGCTCCAAAGCTCCTTTCTAATACTGTATAGTCCACCCTCCATGCCAAGGCAAAAGCCGTACTTGTTACTTTCTGTTTGCTTAATTCTATTTTCGATGTTCAGATACAAGTACTCGTTTTTAGAAGTCCCACTACCAATGTTTTCTTTTTCATAGGTTAGGTTACCAGCTACTGCACCCACGTTAGCGATGGAATAATATTTGACCAGCTCTTCAATGGTATGACGGTTGAAAATGATATTTGCATCAGTGGCAATGAAAATATCACTACCCGCTTTTTTAGCAAGTATATTCATAATAGCGGCCTTTCCAGATCTTCCAGCTGAAACATAGAGGTGGAGGGTCTTAAATTCGAGCTGCAGTCGCGTAATAATGTCTTCCGTATTGTCCGTGCTTTTATCGCTTCCTATCCATACTTCAATGAGCTGATTAGGATAGGAGGAATCATAGATACTTCTTATTTTCTCCTCAATAACATCTTGCTCATTATAGGCCGCGAAAAGTACGGTTACTCGCTGGGTATTGGAATTGATTTCTAGATCAGGTAAAGGTTTCCCCTGAAACAATACCTGCCAAATAGGATATAAGCCGTATGTGATTAGAATGCCCAGAAGGCATAGGACTAATAGAAAATAGATCGCTATAATGGCCATGCAGAATCAATGAGTTTTATGGTTGAAGGCATGCTGTAAGTAGTCATAATATCATTTTGTAAACACAAACCCATTTGTTTTGCCTTTTCCGGATGATCTAGAAGATCCACCAGTTTTTCTGCGAAGTCCAGGGGTTCGTCAGCTAGAGGAATCATACTTCTCGACCGATTGTATACTCCTTCGGCACCTACGGTGGTGCTTATTACGGGGATAGCAATTCGTGCATTCTCCAACAGTTTAATTCGTATTCCAGAGCCAGAAAGCAAAGGGATGATAGAAATTCCATGAGATTTTGAAAACGATTCAGCGTTCGAAACTCGGCCATGGACGGTTACCTTATTCTCAGGCTGGGATTTAATATGCTCAGGGGTATTGTTTCCAGCCATATGAAATTCGGCTTCAGGGCGCATATCTAAAACCAGTGGCCATACTAGGCTTAAGAACCATTCAATTCCTTGCAGGTTAGGTTCCCAATCCAAAGCACCCAGGTGAAAGCACCTCATTGGTACAATAGCCTGAACAGGTACACCATCTTCCAAGGCTACCGGAATGTGATGGGTATGTATGTTCCATCCTTTAAACCACGCAGCGTCCACCGGGCTAATACTCCAAATTGAATCTGACTGTTTGGTTAAATGCTCCTCAAAAGACTTTAGTCTGCTGGCTTGAAGGTTGAGATAAAACTTTCTGAAAGGGTCACCGACATTATCTGCGATTCGCTCCCAAATCACATGTTCTAGGTTGTGCGAGCGCAGGATCACATGTTTTCCTTTTTTCTTGGCAATAGGTAAATAATCCCCCATAAATGCACCTTCAATGATAACATGGTCAAAGTAATAATCATCAAAAGTCAGGAGCCATTTCCGCATTGAATTCACGAAGAATCTGATGGAATTATAGGGTTTGTTCGTGAATAATAAGTTTTGGATACCAGATATAATCTTTGGGGATGTATCTACTTCAAACGACGTAAAAATAACTTTGTCAAGAATATCTTTAGGAAAATCGGCAACATCTTTCTTATGTTTAATGGTATTCAGTGCGCCATAGGTGATATCAATATCTTCTATGCTCAGAAGAGATTCTAGCATTCTTGCCATCGCTATGGAGCTCCCATCTTTGGAAGGGTATGGAACTTTATTTGCAAGTATTAAAACTTTTTTCATGACCTTGATTTTCTAGCAAACCTTGTACTCAACTTGCTGTACCATTCTCCTGAAAGTAGGGCAGTATCTGTGGAAGCACTATAGGTGAGCCACAATGCTATAGGTGCTAAAATAATAGAGGGGACCCATACAGCTGCAGCCACATCGATAAGCATTTCTCTACCCATCTTTTCAAACGTAGTATTAAGAATGTGAAATACTAAGAATGATATAGTGGAAATCACTAATGGCAGTCCTATTCCACCCTTTCTTATGATACTACCTAGCGGTGCACCGATAAAAAACATGATAAGCACTGAAACCCCGAGTGCATATTTCTTATAATACTCTATCCAATGGCGTAGATGCATTTCTTTACGCCATTCCATTTCACGTTCCATCTGACGCAGATAGTCAAGATTGCTTCTCGCAAGACGAATGGCATTTTGCGAAGCACGAACCCTCATTCCACTGACCAGGTTTTGCATCAAGTCGTCTCTTAAGGCACCTTGATTATCCGCACTGCTTATTTCAATGTAGTTAAACTTGTATTTGCCATTCAGGTTTTTCTCGAAGTTCGCCTGTCGCTCTATTACTTGAGCAGATAGAGTATCAGCTTTCTCTTTAAGCTGTTGCGTATTTAGCATCATGAAGTCACGTCTACGAGTCTTGTACAGATCTTCGTTAGAGAAGTTTCCGAGTGAAAACCTTATGTACGCAGTGTCAAATTCACTTCTTGCCCACGGCATCTTCTTCCGATCGTCCCTTTCCTTTTTTATGATATCCTCGTAGGTAGCTCCGTCATGTAGTTCAATCTCTAAGTACTGATCGTTAGCAACAGTTCTCATAATACCTGACGCTGCAGTGAGCACCTTATGATTACCCTTTTTAGATTCCTTGTGGTCGTAAATATAAATATCCTTTAAAAGCTCACTTTCTTCCCCGCTCTTCTCACCGATTTTAATACTATATCCGTCGAAACCATTATAGAATATGCCTGGGGTTATGTGAAAGGCAGGCTTGCTTTTTGAAATATTCATAAGGAGACTTTGCCCTTTTAGATTAGCCATTGGAATGACATTATTGTAAAAGAAAAAGGCACCAAAAGCGATGAATATATTTAAAACAATTAAAGATCTAATGCCTCTAAATAATGAAATTCCAGCGCTTTTCATGGCAGCCATTTCATAATGCTCGCCAAAATTTCCAAAGGTGAGTAAAGAGGCGAATAAGACACTTACGGGAAGTGCAAATGGAACTACGCTTGCCGCCCAATAGGTCATGAGCTCTAAGATGACGTACCACTCTATTCCCTTACCTGCGAGATCATCTACGTATTTCCAGACCATTTGCATCAAAAAGAAAAAGACCATAATTCCCAGGGTGGGGATTAATGGCCTTATAAAGCTCTTTAAAACATAACGGTCAAGTGTATTCATGGATTATAATCTGTAGAAACCCTCGAACTCATTTGCATAAATGTTAAACATCTCAGCATCTAAGGGAAGATTAATGGCATAGGCCTTAACTGAGAAGATATTGTTCGAGCCATTTGTGCCGAACTGTGTGTAATTATCTAAAAGCATGGTTTTCACATTCACGCCAATCAAAATCTCTTTCACTTCTTCACTACTTATAGGTCTTAGCCTGATGTACTGGATATTATGTCCATTAACCAAAGCTTGTCCAGCCATTTTATAACTATAACCACTTTGGTAATTTTTGAGAATATCTGCTGGGCTTAGACTGGTCTCTTCATCTGAGGCAGCTACTTCAATCTCTTGATCCTCTGGATATATAAGATAAGCGGTAGTGCCGTTAGATAAGAATTCGAAGGCATTTGTTTTAACACGAACGTTTTCTCCAATTGCAAACAGTTCACCTTCAGAACTTCGTTGTTTCATTCCACCATTACTAGGTACCTCAATGGTATTGGTAAAAGTGATGTGCTGAGATTCCAAGGCCAATGTAGTTTCGTACACTTGGTTAAGAATTTCTTTGGCCTGCTCATGATTCTGGCCAAAAGTTAAAAAGGGTAGTAACAGTAGTGCAAATATTCTCATGTGGACAAATTTACACATCTCCTTTCAATTTCTGTTCCAATGATGTCTCATCAGTAATTAAAACTTGTCTTGCCTTCGATCCTTCAAACTGTCCAAGGATACCGGCAGCCTCTAGTTGATCCACAATTCTACCTGCACGATTGTATCCCAATTTTAATTTTCGCTGTATCATAGATGTGGATCCTTGCTGGCTAGCTACTACTAAACGAGCGGCATCTTCAAAAAGTACATCTCGGTCCTTAGGATCGATTTCGCCAACACCACTACCTTCCTCACCCACAAACTCAGGAAGTTGATATGCCATCGGATATGCCTGTTGATTACCTATAAAGTCGCAGATGTCTTCCACCTCCGGAGTATCTACAAAAGCACACTGCAGCCTGACTAAGTCTGAGCCTTGAGAGAACAACATATCTCCTTTTCCGATTAATTGGTCGGCACCTCCAGCGTCAAGAATGGTTCTCGAATCAATTTTAGAGGTCACTCTAAATGCGGCACGTGCAGGAAAATTAGCTTTAATTATACCGGTAATTACATTTACAGAAGGTCGCTGTGTCGCTACAATTAAATGAATACCTATGGCACGAGCAAGCTGTGCGAGGCGAGCAATTGGCATTTCAACCTCTTTACCAGCGGTCATAATCAGATCCGCAAATTCATCAATAACAAGGACGATGTACGGAAGATATTTGTGGCCCTCTTCAGGGTTTAATCGGCGCGCAATAAATTTAGCATTGTATTCCTTGATATTCCTTACCATGGCTCCTTTAAGAAGCTCATACCTGTTGTCCATTTCGATACAAAGACTATTCAGGGTAGCGACTACTTTACCGGTATCTGTAATAATCGCTTCATCTGTATCTGGAAGCATAGCCAAGTAGTGACGTTCAATTTTATTATACAGAGTCAGCTCTACTTTTTTCGGATCTACTAAGACAAATTTTAATTGGCTAGGATGCTTCTTGTATAGCAAGGAAGTTAGAATAGCGTTTAAGCCAACCGATTTACCCTGACCTGTTGCACCAGCCATTAGAAGGTGTGGCATCTTAGCAAGATCAAAAACGAAATTTTCATTTGTAATGGTTCTTCCCATCGCGATTGGTAATTCCATATCCGCCTCTTGGAATTTCTTGCTCGCAATCACTTGCTTCATACTCACCATTTGCGGATTGGCGTTAGGTACTTCAATTCCTATGGTACCTTTCCCTGGGATAGGAGCTATAATACGTATACCTAGAGCTGCAAGACTAAGTGCAATATCGTCTTCTAAACTCTTGATTTTAGATATTCTTATGCCTGCTGCGGGAACAATCTCATAAAGAGTCACTGTCGGTCCAATAGTGGCTTTTATTTCCTTTATTTCAATGTTATAGTTGCGCAATGTGTTGACAATGTTGTCCTTGTTTTGTTCAATTTCAACTTTGTCAAAAGTGATTTGACCCGTGCCATATTGCTTTAATAAATCAATTTTAGGAAGTTGGAAACGACTTAAATCTAGCTTAGGGTCATACTCGCCAAACTCCTTGACCTTTTTGTTTATAGACCTGTCACTCTCACTCTTTTCTTCAAGAACTTCAACCTGTACATCAATACTATTTTGCGCAACAGATTGCACAGGTGATGGGATTGGAGTTTTTTCCGAGAGCTCTGCTTTTACTGCTAACGGTATAACCGAAGTAGTGTCCTCCTTGTCTTCTTTTTGCTCGCTGTCGAAAATCGATGAACTATACTCATCTTCATCAATGTTCTGCTCATTGACTTGCACCATTTCGATATCAACATCGTCTTGGTGAATGTTTTTTTTGTTTTTGATACTAGGAAAGCTTATTGAAGTGATTTTGAGTGCAACAATAGCATAAAGTAGAGCGGTTCCTGCGATCACCAGCATGACCCCCATATGTCCCAATCTAACAGAAAGTAATTGGTACATGTGAAAACCCGCTAATCCTGAATAAACACTAGGATATTCTGGATTTAACCATGAAATTAAAGTGGATAAAATGAAAGTGAGGACAATAAAATGATTGAATAATGGAAGCGGTTTAATTCTTTTAAAATTGAAAGCAGCTCTCATTGTAAAAGCCATAATCCAAAGTGGTATTAGTAATGCGGATATACCAAAACCTTTTAGCATCAGTGACATTCCAACCCAATTCCCAAAGGTGCCAAAAGCATTGCCAATGTCGCCTAAGTGAATAATTTTAAAAGAGTCCGTTGTGGATAAACTGTAATCTTGCGGCCAATTTCCGATAAAGCTGATCAATGCAATAAAGGAAAAGAATCCCAGTAGAAACAACAGCAGAATACTGAATAATTTCGCAGTAGGATCGTTCGTAAACTCTTTGGTGTTCTGACTTACCTGTCCTAAAATGGATTTCCACTTAGACGGTGCTGACTTGGATTTTGATACAGTTTTTTTTGCCATGCTCGAGCTAGACTTATTCTATCAAAAATAAGTAGGTATTGGTTAGTAAAGTACCCTCTCTTTATAGCGTTATCAACACATTTACTGCTATTTTTGCTTTTTAATATAAAGTCATGCAAATTCAACCGGATATACAAAACGAATTTGGCACGCTCAAAACTGTCGTTGTGGGTGTTGCTCGCGATATGGATGGAATGCCTGCTGTGGAGGATTGTTATGACCCTCGTAGCGCTGAGTCTGTTTTGAACAACACTTATCCCACGGAAGAATCATGTATGGATGAGATAAAGGGCTTCATAGACATTCTAGAGGAATTGAATGTAGAAGTATTGAGGCCGGAAAGTATTCCGGCATTGAATCAAGTTTTTGCTCGAGATGTAGCTTTCGTAATTGAGGATCAATTTGTACTTCCAAACGTTATTGAAGACCGCGCGAAGGAGGTCACGGCTATGGCGCTCATAGAAGGAAATATTCCGTCGTCTAATATCATTAGGATGCCTTCCGGCTGTTATGTTGAGGGAGGTGATGTTATCGTGCATAACCACTATGTCTTTATCGGCGTAAGTAATGACGAAGCTTTTCAAACTCACAAGACATCAAGGACTAATTATCCTGGTTTGAATTATTTATCAGATGAATTTCCGAGAAAAGTGTTTAAAGGATTTGAGTTATTGAAGAGCGATGTTGACCCTAGAAAAGGATCGCTGCATTTAGATTGTGCTTTTCAACCGGTTGGTTGCGGCGTTCTACTAGCACCACATTTATTTAAAAATCAAGACGACGTAGATTGGATCAGATCCTTTTTTGGGACTGAGAATGTATACGAATGCTCGAAGGAAGAGGCTTATGCGCTCAGTACAAATGTGTTTAGCGTAAGCCCTACCCAAGTCATTGTTGCTGATACTTTTATATTCCTAATAGATTGGTTAACATCAAAAGATATGGAAGTATTTAAAGTCCCTTACAGCGAGATTGTTAAGATGGGTGGTCTTTTACGCTGCAGTACCATGCCCTTAAAAAGAGATTAAATGACTAAAAATGCTACAAATACGCTTTTAATGATCCGACCTGTGCGCTTCGCAATGAACGCCGAAACTGCGGTTGATAATTTTTATCAAAAGCAGGATGCCAGAGCAAAAGGAGCGAATCAAAAGGCACAAATTGAGTTTGACAGATTTGTAGATAAATTGACAGGAATAGGTGTAGAAACCTATGTCATACAGGATGTTGCAGAACCGCATACTCCGGATAGCATTTTTCCAAACAATTGGATCAGTATGCATGCTGATTCTCGCGTATTGCTTTATCCGATGAAAGCGCAAAACAGGAGATTGGAACGTTTAGAAAATATTCACAGCATCTTAAGTGATTTCGGGTTTGACGTTCAGGCTACTTTAGATTACTCCGATGCCGAACTAGAGAATATTTACTTGGAGGGCACAGGCTCTATCATTTTCGATCACGACGACAAGACCGCTTATATGGCTCGTAGTCAAAGGGCTGATGAATTTCTGCTTGGTCAAATTTGTGAAGACTTAGGTTACACTCCCATGGTCTTTGGTGCTTTTCAAGATACGCCTGAGGGACGTAAACCGATCTATCACACAAATGTAATGATGTGTATAACAGATACTTATGCATTACTTTGTCTTGAGGCTATCGACAATGAGATGGAGCGTAAAATGGTGGAAGAACGGATCTATTCCAGCGGTAAGGAAATTATTGAAATAACAAAGGAGCAAAAGCATCAATTTGCAGGAAATATGCTACTGGTAAAAGGTGCAAAGGACGCTCTACATTTGGTAATGAGCACGAGCGCATTCTATGCGCTTACCCACGAACAGAAAAAACGAATGCAACAGGACCATCAGTTGCTTCATACAGACCTCACAACTATTGAAACTCTTGGTGGTGGTAGTGCACGTTGCATGCTTGCTGAGATATATTTGCCAAAACAAGTGAATTCATGAGTTTAGAAATAAATATTTCAGAAGTAATACGGGAGCTTTACGATGTAGACTCGACTCCTGATTTACAAGAGACTAGAAAGGAATTCGTAGGAGATCTTACACTTGTAGTTTTCCCTTTTGTACGTGTAGCTAAAAAATCCCCAGAGGCAGTTGCTCAAGAAATAGGAGCGTTACTGCTAAGTAAGGGAGCTGTTTCAGCGTTCAACGTGGTGAAGGGTTTTTTAAATTTATCTTTAGATAGAAGTACCTATGTTTCATCTTTTCATTCATTTTCAGAAGATCCACAATTAGGGCTTCCAGAGAAAAATTCTAAGGGAAAGTATATTGTAGAGTACAGTTCTCCTAACACCAATAAGCCACTGCATTTAGGGCATATTCGCAACAATCTCCTCGGATATGCGGTAAGTCAAATACTTGAGGCAAATGGAGTAGAGGTCACCAAAGTTCAGATCATCAACGATCGTGGAATACATATCTGTAAATCTATGCTGGCCTGGTTGGATTATGGCAATGGGGAGACTCCCGAAAGTTCTGGACTTAAGGGCGATCACCTTGTAGGTAGGTATTATGTTAAGTTCGATCAAGTGTATAAGACTGAAATAGCCGAATTAATCGAAACCGGCATTACTGAGGATCAAGCAAAGAAGCAGGCACCATCGTTACTTCGCGCTCAATCCATGTTGGTCAAATGGGAAAAAGGCGATCCTGAAGTGGTTGCACTTTGGAAGAAAATGAATGCATGGGTTTACACAGGTTTTGATGTCAGCTATGAGAAACTTGGTGTATCCTTCGATAAAAATTATTATGAGAGTAATACCTATATTCTTGGCAAAGATGATGTCAGAAAGGGATTGGATAATGGCGTATTCTACTCTAAGGAAGACAGTTCAGTCTGGATTGATTTAGAAGATGAGGGCCTTGATCATAAACTGGTATTGAGAAGCGATGGTACTTCTGTCTACATGACGCAGGATATAGGCACCGCTATTCAGCGGTTTAAAGATTTTGACGCCAAAGGAATGACCTATGTTGTGGGTAATGAGCAGGACTATCATTTTAGAGTCCTCTTTCTGATTCTAAGTAAATTGGACTATGAGTGGGCTTCAAAACTTCACCATCTTAGCTATGGTATGGTAGACTTACCTTCTGGTAAAATGAAAAGTAGAGAAGGCACTGTCGTCGATGCGGATGATTTGATGGACAGTATGGTAAGAGATGCCGGATCAATTTCCAAAGAATTGGGAAAAATTGAAGGTTTAGACGAACAAGAACAAGCTGAATTGTTTAATACCTTAGGTCTAGGTGCTTTGAAGTATTTTATTTTAAAAGTGGACCCTAAAAAGAGAATGCTCTTTAATCCAGCAGACAGTATAGATTTTAATGGGAATACGGGTCCTTTTATTCAATATACTTACGCTCGAATACAGAGCTTACAGAAGAAGAGAAAAAATGACATAAACGTAGCATGGTCGCAAGTAAGTGTAAATGAGTCAGAGACTGCATTGATTAAACTTTTGTTACAGTTTCCGGAAGTTATAAATCATGCATCGGTTTCGTTTTCTCCAGCGCAACTAGCGAACTATACGTATGAGTTAGTTAAAAAATATAATGGCTTTTATCACAATAACAGTATACTAAAGGCCGAAGACGATAATACCGTTGCTTTTAGATTAACCTTAAGCCGTTCAGTGGGAGAGGTAATTAAAAAGGCTATGAATTGCTTGGGAATCCAAGTGCCAAACAGAATGTAATATGAGTAAAGAAGTAAGAGCATTAGAGCCTCAATCCGTATGGAATCATTTCGCTGATCTAAATGAAGTCCCAAGACCTTCGAAAAAGGAAGAGCGCGTGATTCAGTTTATGGTTGACTTTGGAAAGAAACTGGGCCTACCAACAGAAGTTGATCATATAGGAAACGTCTTTATTCGCAAGCCTGCTACTCATGGCATGGAGCAGCGTACAGCCGTAGTGATGCAGGCTCATTTAGACATGGTCCATCAAAAAAACAATGATACACAGTTTGATTTTGACACCCAAGGTATTGACATGTATGTCGACGGTGATTGGGTTAAAGCTAACGGTACAACTCTAGGTTCTGACAACGGTATGGGGGTTGCATTTATCATGGCAATCTTAGCATCATCGGACCTACCTCATCCTGCTATTGAGGCGCTATTTACTATTGATGAAGAAACAGGAATGACCGGCGCATTAGAGCTTAAAGGCGGCATGCTATCTGGCAAAATCCTCTTGAACATAGATACAGAGGATGATGACGAATTAACGATAGGTTGCGCTGGTGGAATTGATGTGACGGCTACCCGTACGATAAGTATGGTGGACGCTTCCTTAAAAAGCAAAGGATTTGAATTGATTCTTAAGGGTCTTAGTGGTGGACATAGTGGTATGGACATTCATAAGGGTCTAGGCAATGCTAATAAATTAATGAACAGAATTCTTGACAGGGCTGGTGCAATGATTCGTCTAGCGTCTCTTGATGGTGGGAGTCTCCGCAACGCAATCCCACGAGAAAGCCTTGCAGAAGTTGTGGTTCATGAGGATCATGTCAATGCCTTTGAAAAGTTACTGCATCAAGTTGCTGCTGAGTTGATACAAGAGCATGCGACAACGGATCCAGATTTAGAACTGGTATGGGAAGAAATTGATGTTCCTTCCGAGGTCCTTCCATTAGAGGTACAGGAATCCTTAATTACGGCGATTTATGCAAATCCAAATGGTATTTACCGCATGTCCCCAGATATTAACGGATTGGTTCAAACTTCCAATAACACTGCTCGCGTCGAACTAAAAGACGGCATACTTACAGTACAATGTTTAACCCGTAGCTCAGTAGAGACTGAGAAAATGGACTTAGCTAGAGCCATTGTGCGCAACTTTGAATCCATAGGTTGTCATGTTGAACTGGGAGGAAATTATCCGGGATGGGCACCTAATCCTAAGAGCAATATATTGACCACAATGAGCGGATTATACCGTGAATTATTTAAGGAAGAGCCAAATATAAACGCTTGTCATGCAGGTTTAGAATGTGGTATTCTAGGAACCAATTATCCAGATATGGAACTTATTTCTTTTGGTCCGAATATCCGAGGTGCTCATAGCCCAGACGAAAAATGCCAGGTAAGTTCAGTTCAGAAAAGCTGGACCTTCTTTTTGGCTACATTAGAGAATATCCCAAACGTATAATACCATGTTTGAAAGTTTAAGTGACAGGCTCGAAGAAGCCTTTGAAGTATTAAAGGGAAATCATAAGATTACGGAGCTTAACATTGCCGACAGCGTTAAGCAGATTCGCCGTGCGTTAGTAGAAGCTGATGTCAGTTTTAAAATTGCCAAGGACTTTACTAATGCCATAAAGGACAAGGCTATTGGATCTGGCGTGATTACGGCGGTTAAGCCGGGTCAAGCTATGGTTAAAATTGTCCGAGATGAAATGGCTGAACTCATGGGAGGTAAGGCAGAAGGCTTGAACCTTACTGGTTCACCATCTGTGATACTCATGGCTGGACTGCAAGGCTCTGGTAAGACTACCCATAGTGCTAAGTTGGCCAATTTCTTAAAGAAGAAAAACACGAAAAATCCTCTTCTTGTTGCCTGTGATGTTTATCGTCCTGCAGCTGTAAACCAACTTCAGGTATTAGGTGAGCAGCTCGGAATTGAAGTATATACGGAAGTCGGTAACCTAGATCCAGTAAATATTGCGGCTAACGCTCTAGTTCACGCAAAGTCAAACGGATTTAACGTAGTCATCGTTGATACGGCTGGTCGCTTGGCCGTTGACGAAGCGATGATGGCGGAGATTGGTAATATTCATAAAGCCATCAAACCATCAGAGACTTTGTTTGTAGTGGATTCCATGACAGGCCAAGATGCAGTGAACACAGCCAAGGCTTTCAACGACTTGTTGAACTTTGACGGAGTAATTCTCACTAAGCTTGATGGTGATACACGTGGTGGTGCCGCATTGACGATTAAGTCTATTGTCGACAAGCCTATCAAATTCATTGGTACAGGAGAGAAAATGGAAGCGTTAGACGTATTCTATCCTGATCGAATGGCAGATCGAATTCTAGGTATGGGCGATGTTGTATCGCTTGTTGAACGTGCTCAAGAACAATTCGATGAAGAGAACGCGCGTCAAATGAGCAAGAAAATTGCTCAAGATGCATTCGGTTTTGATGATTTTATGGAGCAGATTCAGCAGATTAAAAAAATGGGGAATATGAAAGATCTTTTAGGTATGATCCCTGGAATGGGTAAAGCCATGAAGAACGTTGATATAGATGATGATGCCTTCAAACACATTGAAGCGATGATTAATTCTATGACCTTAAGTGAACGTCAAAATCCAGATATTATAAACGGCTCACGTCGTAAAAGAATTGCTACGGGTGCGGGAAGAACTGTTCAAGACGTAAATAGTCTCTTAAAACAGTTTACTGATATGCGTAAAATGATGAAAATGATGCAAAGTGGAGGTGGACGTCGTGGAATGATGGACATGATGAAAGGCATGCGTTAAGACAAATGATATGGTAGTATTAGATGGAAAGTTGACCTCTTCAATCATTAGACAAGAGTTAGCTGAGAAGGTGAAATCATTAAAATCAGCAGGTAAAAAAGTACCACATCTTGCCGCTATACTAGTCGGTGAAGATGGTGCTTCAAAGACCTATGTTAATGCTAAAGTGAGAGACTGCGAAGAAGTAGGGTTTGGCTCTACCCTAATAAAGCTCCCTTCAGAAACAACGGAAAAGGAACTTTTGAAAGCTATTGCTAAACTCAATAAGGATGAAGACGTTGATGGATATATTGTTCAATTACCACTGCCAGATCATATAAACGAAACTAATATCCTGCTTGCTGTAGATCCTAAAAAGGATGTCGATGGTTTCCACCCTGAAAACGTGGGAAAAATGACACTTAATTTACCTACCTATGTTCCTGCAACGCCGCAAGGAATAGTTGAGTTATTGCGAAGGTATGATGTGCCTACTGATGGCAAGAATTGTGTTGTAATTGGACGTTCACATATTGTGGGTTCACCTATGTCTATTCTTCTAAGTCAGCATAATTACCCTGGTAATTGTACCGTTACACTCTGCCATAGTGGAACAAGAGACCTCAAAGAGATCTGCCAGAAGGCTGATATCATTGTCGCTGCTTTAGGTCGACCTGCTTTTGTAAAAGCTGACATGGTCAAACAAGGCGCTTGTATTATCGATGTGGGCATTACCAGAGTAGAAGATCCGTCTAAAAAAAGTGGATTTAGGCTCCTTGGTGATGTCGATTATGAGGCTGTTGCTCATAAATGTAGCTTCATTACTCCTGTTCCAGGTGGAGTGGGCCCAATGACAAGAGCAGCCTTAATGATGAATACTATGAGAGTAACTGAACTAAGTGAATAAGTGAAGGACATAACTACATCCAAAAGCTTTGACAAAACCGATATAAAAGCAGGTACCGTCTTGCCTTTAATGGAGGAATTCTATACTATTCAAGGAGAAGGTTATCATTCTGGTAAGGCTGCCTATTTTATTAGAATAGGTGGTTGTGACGTAGGTTGTCACTGGTGCGATGTGAAAGAAAGTTGGAATCCAGACACCCATCCGCCTACTGGAATATTGGAAATTGTAGCGAATGCTAAAAAGCATAGTGAGACCATCGTAGTTACTGGTGGTGAGCCGCTAACATGGAACATGGAACCTTTAGTATCTATGCTAAAAAGTGAAGGAATGACGGTCCATGTAGAAACTTCAGGCGCCTATCCGCTAACAGGTGATTGGGATTGGATCTGTTTAAGTCCAAAGAAAACCGCCCCTCCAAAGAAAGATTTTTACCCAGCTGCACATGAATTAAAAATGATCGTTTTTAACCTCAACGATTTGGTCTGGGCGGAAGAGCATGCCGCTTTAGTCGGTCCAGACTGTGAATTGTTTTTACAACCTGAATGGAGTAAAAAGGACGTTATGATGCCACATATAGTAGATTATGTAATGAAGTATCCTAAATGGAAAGTGAGCCTTCAAACGCATAAGTATTTACAGATTCCATAATGCCCATAATTACGGACATATCTCAAGCCGTTGTTTTACTCAAGGAGGGTGGAATAGTGGCCATTCCAACAGAAACTGTTTATGGCTTAGGGGGAGATGCAC
>CAJWFD010000013.1 GCA_913031435.1 uncultured Cryomorphaceae bacterium | reverse complement strand
TTGTCCTCGTCAAAAAGTTTTCCAGCTCCGCTCACTAAAAGCTTCGTTGGGGAAACCACACCTTCAACATAAAGCATCCATGAGCGCAGGTCATGAAGAGCATTCAGTCCACCAAAAGGTCCTGCGCTTACTGTGCACGTGGCCATAGGCTTCTTTTTGAACTCTGCCCTATAGTAGTCTGTGAGGTTTTTGAGCGCTCCCGGGACACGACCATTATATTCGGGAACCACAAAAAGTAATCCGTCAGCACCTCCAAGATGTCCCGCAACCTCTTTCTCTTGATCGAAATTAGTTTCGGCGCCGTAATTGGGTGCGTTAATTTTTTGAACATCAACCAGGGTGACCAGGGCGCCAAATTTTTGCTCTAGCTCAGCGGCTAGAAACATTGCAACTTTACTAGAATTGGATCCTATTCTAGGACTTCCTTGAACAATGGTGATTTTCATAATGGATATAGATGTGTCGATTACACGGTCAACACCGTGACAGCAGAAATGTTGCGGGGCTATGCCTTCTTTCCAAACTTAGGTACACGAAAGTAATCTGAGTTAGCGTCTGGAGCGTTTTTTAAAGCTTGTTCTTTAGTGATCATGTTCCGCGCTTGATCCGTTCTCATCACATCAACGCTGGCGCTCATTTGAGTTAATGGCTCAACACCGGTAAGGTCTAGCTCGTCAATCTTCGCAACGAACTCTAATATCTTTTCCATGTCCCCCTGCATTGAGTCTACCTCATTGTCAGTAAGCTCAAGGCGGCTTAAATGGGCAAGGTGTTTTATTTGCTCTTTTGTGATGCTCATAACGTACTCTTAAGAACGTAAAGGTAAGGCAAGATTGCCGGTGTGCCCCCACTTTTTTAAGTCCTCAGCAAGGGCGATATAGCAACGGTCGCTCAACTCTCTTAGGGGGTTTTCAGCATCCGTATTTGGCCAAAACTCTCCTAAAACTTCGGAATCAACGGGACCCAAGCTTGAGGGCTCTCCCCAGTCGCCTAGTCTAAACTTACTTTGATAAATACTCATAAGCACTATAGGCACATTGTTGTCAACGGCCAGTTTGAAGGCGCCAGCTTTAAAGGCGCCCAAAAGCTTCTTTTGTGGCGGAATCCCGCCCTCAGGAAATATACAAACACTATACCCGTCCTTTATCCGCTGGCCGGCGTCTATAAGCGCTTGTTTTCTGCCTGAGTAGCTGCTTCTATCTACAGCGATGCTAGTCTGTTTAAAAAAATAACCGAACAAGGGTAGTTTCAAAAGCTCTGCCTTCCCCATGAAGACCACAGGAACGGGACTTGCTAAAAACGTCATAGGAATATCAAGGTTTGATCCGTGGTTTGCCGCTAGCACCATGGGGCCGGAATACTTCATTTTGTACTTTCCTGGCCTGGGCCAAATACCCATTCCTACTAGAAACAGCCACGACCAAACCTTGGCAAGTTTAAAAAAATGAACATAATTAGCTGCTGGTCTTGCTGTCCAAATAAGCGCTGGCAAAAGCACTACGATAGAGATTAGCGCAACCAAGTAATACCAACAGTGATGTATGTAGCTCAAAGTTTTTTTCACGGAGCTAAATATAAGACATCCTATAACCACGTGAACATCGTCAAAAGGCTTTATAAACAAGCCTTTTAGCACCCAAAGGTTGGCAAGCCAAAAAAAATAAGATGTCTCTGAAGATAGTTTTAGAAGCCGAGCTTAGTTCTTACTCTTAACAGGGTCTGTTTAGCGATAGGCCTCGCTTTATCCGCTCCTTGTTTAAGCGCAGCATAAACCTCTTCTGGATGGTCCATGAAGTGGTCAAATCTATCACGTGCCTCGCTAAACTCCTCTAGAATAAGTTCTAAGAGTGCTGTTTTAGCGTGTCCATAGCCGTAGTTTCCTGCTCTGTATCTATTTGACATCTCCGCTGTTTGTGATGCGGTTGCAAGCAGCTCATACAACGCGAATACATTACAGGAATCAGGATCCTTAACGCCTTCAAGCGGTGTAGAGTCTGTTTGAATGCCCATCACCTGTTTTTTCAACTGCTTCTTGGGCAAAAACACGTCAATAACGTTGCCGTAACTCTTGCTCATTTTACGTCCATCGGTGCCCGGAATAGCCATTACCTGCTCTGAAATACTGACTTCTGGGGCTACAAAAGTGTCTCCATAGCGGTGATTAAAGCTTATCGCTAGATCACGGGTGATTTCAAGGTGTTGCTTCTGGTCTTTGCCTACAGGGACAACCTCAGCGTCATACAACAAGATGTCAGAAGCCATCAGTACCGGGTAGTCAAACAACCCAGCGTTAACATCGCTGAGGTTATTGCTTTTATCCTTAAAACTATGGGCGTTAGCCAGCATAGGAAACGGGGTAAAGCAGTTCAAATACCATGTTAATTCCGTACACTCCGGAAGATCGCTTTGCACGTAAAACACTACTTTTTTAGGGTCTAAGCCACAAGCAAGCCACGCTGCGGCGGTCGCTAGTAAGTTTTCTTTACGCAATCCGGCATCTTTCACAGAGGTTAGGCTATGTAGATCGGCAATGAATAAAAACGCCTCATTTTTAGGGTCGTTGCTCATTTGAATTGCAGGTAGAATAGCACCTAGGATGTTTCCTAAATGCTGCCGTCCTGAACTTTGAATTCCCGTGAGTACTCTTGCCATTTTTTAGCGAATGAATATTATTTGATCAAGGTTAGTTCCATGTCTATATTAGCCCAGTAGCTGCTGTCCGCGGGGACCTGCATAAAAGATGTTCTCCACACCTGGGTGTTTGGAAGGCCACTCACAATAACAAAACTGTAGCTCACGCTGTCGTTGTCTAAAACCAAGGTGCTATCACTGTTTGTTAGAGTCCATGTTCCTGCACTTGCGAGCTCTACAGGGACCTGAATCGTGTTTAAGTTGGCTACAAATTGAAGGTCTATGTTGCCGCTATCCGGCATTTCGTAAATGTTTACCTCGCCCATTAATTGGGTGCCTAAGCCGCTAAACTGCATGAGCGCTGAAGGATTTAAAGGGTTGGGCATTTCTCCACTGTACGCCACCTGGCTTACCGTCCATTCTCCCAACAGGTCTTGACGTACAAAAACTTCTGAGGCCTGTGGTGTCGTGTCGCACGCGTTAAAACAAACAGCAAGGGCAATGATGGATATCACTTTTTTCATAGTACTGTACTTATTTGTGACGTTGGGAAAACAACCGGTTGTTCGCCGGGGTTCTGAATCACGTGTAAAACGGCTTCGGCTACGGTTTCTGGTTTTACCAGCAATCCCTCTGCATGCTCTTCTCTAAAGTGCTCCACTCCTGGGAAGTCTGCTGCTGAGGCCGCTCGTATTTGTGCTTGCATGGGGGTGTCTACCTTTCCCGGCGTGAACGCGTGAATAGGTGTTGTAGGGTTTTCTTGCGCTAAAACCTCAGCATACATGTGAATCGCCGCTTTTGATGCGCAGTAAGATGACCATCCGTTAATCGCGTATTGAGCAGCTCCTGAACCTGTAAAGAAAACCTGTTTTGACTTCTGTAACATCGACATGAAACGAGCGGTCAGTCTCATTGGAGCGGTGACGTTCAGTGTCATACATTCATTTGTATCGTTCCAGTCAATTGTGTTGGCCTGACCCATTCTTCCCAGTGTTCCTGCATTGTTGATGAGTACTGTGGGTAAAGGGTGTGCGGCACTTTGAAACTGAATTTTCTCTACTTCCTTTTCTTGTGATAAATCCGCCGTGGTAAAGACCCAATACGGGTTACTCGTTAATTCTTTTGGCTCATTTCTTCCTATTCCTTGCACGCTAAAGCCAATCTCTAAGGCTCGTTTTGCGATGGCAAGTCCAATTCCAGAGCTTACTCCTGTAATGATAATTTGGCCCTTTGCACCCATCATGCGTTGATCTCAATAAATCTGTTTATGTCTTTTACTTGACCAAAAACAAGGATAATGTCTCCTGGGTTAATGAAACTTTCGGGACTTGGGACACCATTGATGTGGTGGGCGTTGTCATCTTTAGATTTACGCAGGACCGTAACAAGGTTAATATTGTATTTCTTGCGTAGACCTATGTCTTCCAACGAGCGACCAATTATTTTAGACGGCGCTTCAACCTCTATGATTTCGTAGTCGTCAGGAAGCTGAACGCACATTAAAACACCAGGGTTGATGAGCTGTTCTGCGACGTTGTTTGCTACCTCCATCTCTGGACTCAGGATGTTTTGAACACCCATTTTTTCAAGAATTTTACGCTGAACAGGTCCCTGAGCGCGCGCAATGATTCTGGGAACACCCATTTCTTGCAGCTGAAACACACACAAAAGCATTTCTTGAAAGCTTGATCCAATGCTCACCACAACAGCGTCAACGTCTCTAAGGTTTTGTGCTTCCAAAGCCTGAAGGTTTGTTGCGTCCAACGTGACCGCGAAGGCCACCTCTTGAGCAATGTGCTGAACCCGCTCTTCGTTCTCGTCAATAGCCATAACATCAGCTCCGCGCTCGGCAAGTTTTCTTGCAATAGCAGAGCCAAAAACACCTAATCCAATAACTGCAAACTTCTTGTTCATAGTAGTCTTATTTACAATGCTCTTCAAAGGCTCCAAGAAGGTTTCCGGCAATCATTTGTGCCGTACGTCCTTCAATGTGGTGACGTTCTACCATGTGCACTAACTCCCCGTTTTTAAACAAGCCCATACAAGGCGATGACGGGGGGAATGGCATCATGTGCTTTCTCGCCTGGTCTACTGCTTCACGGTCGTTACCCGCAAACACAGTAATCATTCTATCTGGCTTCAACTCAGACTTCGCTAGCTCCATTGCCGCTGGACGAGCTGATCCTGCTGCACAACCACAAACAGAGTTTACAACGACTAACGTTGTGCCTTCCGACTCTATTGCTGCGGTTACCTCTTCTGAAGTTTTCGTTTCTGTATATCCACTGTTAGCAAGCTCTGCGCGCATGGGCGCAATCATTTCTTCTGGGTACATAATATGATGCGTTTATAAAACAAAGTTAGTGTTTCCTAATGGTTTGGCCGATTGTACCTTTGTCACAATTCTAAGGTTAATAACATGAGCTCAAAAGTTCGCGTAAGATTTGCGCCATCTCCAACAGGACCCCTACATATTGGCGGGGTACGCACTGCATTGTATAATTATTTGTTCGCCAAAAAACACGGTGGAGACTTCTTGCTTCGCGTGGAAGATACGGACCAAACAAGGTTTGTTGCAGGAGCCGAAAAATACATCGTTGAGGCTTTGGCTTGGTGTGGTATTTCTCCTGACGAGGGAATAGGTGGTGAAGACCGGGGAAACGGGCCTTATCGTCAAAGTGAGCGGAAGCCTATGTATCGGGAATATGCAGAGACTTTGCTAGCAAACGATAGCGCTTACGTCGCCTTTGATACTGCTGACGAGCTCGAGCGGGTGCGCGCGCTTGCGAAAGAAGCCGGAGCGTCAAACTGGCAATACAATTATATCACACGCGAGAACATGAAAAACTCGCTGACACTTGCTAAGGACGAAGTCAAGGCTAAAATAGCCGCTGGAGAGCCTTATGTTATTAGAATGAAGCTTCCGCGAGACCACGAGGTTCGCTTTGAAGACACCATCCGTGGATGGGTGAGTGTAAATACAAACAACATGGACGACAAGGTTCTGTTTAAAGGTGATGGAATGCCCACGTATCATCTCGCTAATATTGTGGATGACCACCTCATGGAAATTAGCCACGTTATACGCGGCGAAGAATGGCTTCCTTCCGCACCTTTACACGTGCTGCTCTACGAAGCATTTGGATGGGAAAGCCCAATATTTGCTCACCTACCGCTGCTTTTAAAGCCAGACGGACCCGGAAAACTTTCAAAACGGGATGGGGATAGACTAGGTTTCCCTGTATTCCCGATTGACTGGAAAAATGACGAAACTCAAGAAACAGCAAGTGGCTACAGAGAAACAGGCTTCTATCCTGATGCCTTTATCAACATGCTCGCCTTACTGGGGTGGAACCCGGGCACGGAACAAGAGGTGTTCAGCCTTCAGGAGCTTGTAGAAGCTTTTGACCTGGGCAGCGTCTCAAAAAGCGGCGCTAAGTTTGATTTTGAGAAAGGAAAATGGTTTAACCAGGTTTACCTGAGAGGGATGAGTGAGGAAAAGTTGGCCAGTGCGCTCAAAACTGAGCTCAATTCACGTGGACTCCATTGTGACGAAAAACATCTAGGTACTGTTGCAATGATGATGAGTGAGCGAGCTACTTTTCCGAAAGACCTGGTAACAGAAGGCTTGTTCTTGTTTGAGCGGCCATCAACATATGATGAAAAAACACTAACGAAAAAATGGTCA
Organism: uncultured Cryomorphaceae bacterium; assembly: GCA_913031435.1. GTDB lineage: Bacteria > Bacteroidota > Bacteroidia > Flavobacteriales > Schleiferiaceae > UBA10364. The sequence continues at coordinate 48,012 of CAJWFD010000013.1, read as the reverse complement.
GCAGACAGTCCTAAAATGATGGAGGATATTTCCAGTAGGTTCCTTGCGCTTGTGACGTTCGATGCCGCTTCTATAGAGTCCTGCTTCAAAGGTTATTTGACTGAAAAAGAGCTCGGTTTTGGAAAGGTTGGACCGTCCTTCAGGCTAGCTGTAACAGGAAAGGGTATGGGGCCAAGCATGTTTACAATATGTGAAGTCCTTGGAAAAGAAGAGGTTCTGGCTCGCATCAGTTTAGCAATAGAAAAACTAAAATGATGGCCATGCTCCACCAGATAGATGTTCATGGCATACGGCTCTATTCCAACCATGGCTGCATGCAGGAAGAGGCTATTATAGGCTCACATTACGAGGTCAACATCAGTGTTTGGGCGAATCTTTCTGTATCTGTCCAAACAGATGAGTTGATAGATACCGTTGATTATGTAGCTCTTTACGAGATTACAAAAAGTGAAATGGGCAAGCGCGCAAAGCTTCTTGAGGTTGTTTGTCAGCGAATTATGGACAGAATAATGGATGAGCATCCTGCTGTTCAAAAGGCATCTGTGAATGTTGCGAAGCTCAGCCCTCCAATTAATGGCGATGTGGAAAGAGTCGCCCTAACCTTTACGGCTGAACGTTAGTTGAAATATTTCTGTTGCAAACAGATTTTTTCTGCTATTTTTGGCCTCCCTAAGGTTCCGTGGCCGAGTGGCTAGGCAATGGTTTGCAAAACCATGTACAGCGGTTCGAATCCGCTCGGAACCTCAGAACAGAACCCTTGTTGCACCTGTGCAACGGGGGTTTGTTTTTTACAACAGATAGTCTGTCGTCATCCAGTTGCTCTGGCCTGACGAAACAATATCTCTGACCAAGTCCTTTTGGTCTGTGCCGGCGGCAACTACTGTGCGAATGGAAAAACTCCTCAACGCATCATGTACACTTAGTGTTCCAACGGCACTGTCTTTTCTTCCTGTAAAAGGTAAATAGTCAGGTCCGCGTTGACAAGACGTGTTTATGTTAACGCGACAAACTTGGTTTACTAAATTATCCACCACATAGGATATTGTCGCTTCGTTTTCGCTAAAAACGCTACACTGTTGGCCATGATCTGACTCTGCTATAGCGTCCATTACCTCCTCTAACTTATCATATTCAACAATAGGCACTACTGGGCCAAACTGCTCTTCATGAAAAATTCGCATGTGCTTGTTTACCGGAAATAAAACCGCTGGAAAATAGGATGTTTCATTCACCTTTCCTGCTCTTTTATTCATCACGTTTGCCCCCTTCTCTTTTGCGTCAAAAACGTATTCGTCCATATAATCGACCTTATTTGCTTCTGGAAGTGGCGTAAGGTCACTGTTGTTTTCTGGATGGTCTAGTTTAAGCTTATCAACAGCGTCACTGAATCTTGTCACAAATTCTGCAGATATGCTTTTGTGAACAAAAATAATTTTTAACGCCGTACACCTCTGGCCGTTAAAGCTAAGCGCCCCGGCAACACACTGTTTTATTGCCTTGTCTAGGTTTGCGTCTTCAAAAACAATAGCAGGGTTCTTCGCTTCCAGTCCTAAAACCTGTCTTAGCCTGTTTGATTTTGGGTGTTGCGCGGCTAATGCATTAGAGCTTTTTGAATTGCCTATTAAAGCCAAAACATCTACATCTCCTGTTTTCATGATGGGCCCCGCGAGGGTTCTGCCTCTTCCGAAAATCACGTTGATTACACCCGGCGGAAACGCTTCTTTAAACGCCTCCATAAGCGGTGTTAGCAACAGCACGCCATACTTTGCCGGCTTAAAAACAATCGTATTACCCATAAGAACAGAGGGTATCAATAAGCAGAAGGTCTCGTTCAGTGGGTAGTTGTATGGGCCTAGACATAGAACAACGCCCAACGGGCCTCTTCGTACCTGAGAGATCACGTCTCCTTTGCTTGCGATATGCGATCCTCGGCGCTGTAATTCTTTATACTCCTCTATGGTGTCTTTGATATAGTCAACAGTCCTGTCAAACTCTTTGTATGATGCGCTTTTGTTTTTAGCTATTTCCCACATTAACAAGGTGCTCACCTCTTCTCTTTTGAGAACCATCAGTTTAAGAAAGCGCTCCATGCATGTAATTCGCTGGGTAGCGCTAGCTGTTGGCCAGAAGCCCCTGCCGTTGTTGTAGGCTTGTTTTGCAGCGCCCAGGGCCTCAAGCCCAACGCTTTCATCTAATGTAGGTGACTCCCCTAAAAAAACACGGTCCACGAAGCCGTCTTTGTCGACCTTACCCATTGGACTGTAAACAAGCTCTCGGGGACCCTCCCAGGTCTTTAGCTCGCCATTAATAAGGTATTTGTCCCACTTTATGGGCTGAGGTGCTTCATGTTGTGCAATTGGGGGGTGATTGAAATTGGACTTCATAGCGCTGCGGTATTGTTCTTCTTTATAAGCGCCAAGCTAACCAATATGTTCATTTTAACAACTCCGCGTTCATAATAAGTGCTATGCTTTGTAACTTGGTCCAAAACCAACACGGATGACCATATACCCTATACATACTGGTAACTTTAAGCTTGATGGCGGCGCTATGTTTGGTGTTGTTCCAAAGGGTCTTTGGGAAAGAACCAACCCTGCAGATGAAAAAAATCTTTGCACCTGGGCAATGCGCTCCTTATTGATTGAAACCGGAGACCGATTGACCTTGATAGACACGGGAATAGGAGAGAAGCAGCACGAAAAGTTTTTTAGTCATTATTACCTCCATGGTGACCACAGCTTAGACGCTTCATTGGCTGCGCTTGGTTTTAATCGGAGTGATATTACCGATGTTTTTCTTACCCATTTACATTTCGACCATGTAGGTGGCGCAGTACGGTGGAACAAAGACAGGACAGGGTATGAGCCTGCCTTTGAAAATGCGGTTTATTGGACAAACAAGAGACACTGGAAATGGGCTACAGCGCCTAATGCTAGAGAAAAAGCCAGCTTCTTAAAAGAAAATATTTTTCCCCTTGAAGAGAGTGGTCAGCTGCGGTTTCTTGATGCTCCAGAAAACGCTCATCGAATGGCCACACCTCTTGGTTTTGATGTTTTCATCGTGAACGGGCACACGGATGCGCAGATGTGTCCAATTTTAGACTTTAAAGGGAAAACCATAGTCTTCATGGCGGACCTCCTGCCTTCAACCGGTCACATACCGTTGCCTTATGTTATGGGCTATGACACTCGTCCATTGCTTACCATAGATGAGCGCCAGCGTATATTTACGGAGGCTGCTGAAAAAGGGTATCATTTGTTCCTTGAGCACGACGCTTACAACGAGGTCTGTACGCTTCAAATGACCGAAAAAGGACCTCGTCTTCTAGAAAACGGACGCCTTGACCACTTCATTTCTTAAACTATTATGAAAAAAACACTCCTTCTTCTTGCGCTCTGTACAGGGCCGTTGGTTTTTAGTCAATACTGGCAACAATCTGTAAGCTACAGCATGGATATAGACCTGGATGTTGAAGCACATCAATACGACGGAACCAGTGTTGTTGTCTATACCAACAACAGCCCTGACACACTTCTTAAAGTCTATTTTCATCTTTATTTTAATGCTTTTCAGCCCGGAAGCATGATGGATGTGAGAAGCTTAAACATCAAGGATCCGGACCGCCGAGTAGCCGATCGTATTTCTAAGCTTACCAAAGATGAGATCGGTTATCAGAACATTACCTCATTGAGTCAGGATAATATGGGTTTAAACTGGAGTATTTCTGGCACTGTGCTTAAGGCAGAGCTTTCTGTTCCTTTGCTGCCGGGCGAGCAAACCACCTTCAATATGACCTGGAACGCACAGGTTCCTAAGCAAATTAGACGCTCTGGATATGGCAACAAGGAAGGGGTGGAGTTTACCATGGCCCAGTGGTATCCAAAACTAGCCGAGTATGATAAAAACGGATGGCACCCTGATCAGTACGTAGGGCGTGAGTTTTATGGGGTTTGGGGAGATTTTGATGTCACTATTCACGCGCACAGAGACTATGTCTTAGGCGGTACCGGTTATTTACAGAATGCCGATGCCGTAGGGTTTGGTTACGGCAATTTCGAAAAGGTTCGTGTGAGAAAAAACAAAAAACGTGTTTGGCGCTTTAAAGCAGACCGTGTGCACGACTTCGCTTTTGCGGCAGATCCTGACTTCGTTCATGACCAACTTCAAATTAAAAACGGGCCGTTGGTTCACTTGTTTTACGATCCGGCGACGGCAAACGTAAAGAATTGGAAAAAACTACAAGAGGGGTATCTACAGGGTTACTTTGACTTTATGGCCTCCAATTTTGGAAAATACCCGTATCGCCAGTTCTCTATTATCCAGGGTGGCGATGGAGGTATGGAATATCCTATGTGTACCATGATTCTTGGGGGAGGTGCAGATTTTGAGAGCTTCACCGGTCTATTTGTACACGAGGCAACACACAATTGGTACTATGGCGTTATAGGAACTAACGAAGCTTTGTATCCCTGGATGGATGAAGGTTTTACTACCTACGCAGAAGAAGAGTGCATGAACATACTCTTTGATCGCGAGACAGAGAACCCTCACGTGGGCGCGTACCGCAATTATGTGTACATAGACACGGCGGGGTTGAGAGAGCCCCTTAGCACGCCTGCTGATCACTTTGATTTCAACATGGTTTACAGCATCAACAGCTACAGCGCAGGCTCCTTGTTTTTAAACCAATTAGAGTATATCGTAGGGCCCTTTGCTTTTGACGCCGGTATGAAGCGCTATTGGAGCGCGTGGCAGTTTAAACATCCCACTCCAGAAGATTTTATTAGAATCATGGAGCGCGTATCTGGCCTAGAGCTGGATTGGTACCTGAGTTATTATGTGGACCAGGTAAAGTCTGTTGATTACGCTATAACCTCTGTTTCTCCCGTGATGAATGGGGTGGTCATTTCTTTAGCACGCCTGGGTAAGTTCCCCATGCCTATTGATCTTGAGGTAGAGTATGCTGGTGGCAGAATAGAGCGTATGACCATTCCCTTGATAAGCATGTATGGTTCGAAAAAGGGAACAGACCATGTTGTTCAGGCTCCATGGGCGTGGACGCATCCCGTGTATGAGTTAAAGTTGAACACCGGCGGACAAGAAATAAACAACGTTAAAATAGATCCAACAGGCAGGTTGCTTGATATTTCTCCCGGCAATAACGTTTGGAATAAATAACAAAAAGCCCGGCATGATATGCCGGGCTTTTTGTTATTTCTTTTTTTTAGGGCCTCTCTTAATGGCCTTCTTGTATTTTTTTGCTTTGTTCATTCTTATTTTTTCGCCACCACCGATGTTAAAGTCTTTCTTGTTTTTGTCTTTCTTTTCGTGAAACGCTGGTCCCGGCTTATCGTCTGTCATGGTCTTTTTTGTTTACTCATCAAAGCTCACTACCAGTTTCTCACTAGTAGCGTGCGCCTGACACGTTAGTATATAACCCTCCTTTACCTCTTCATCTACAAGGGCATAATTCATCACCATCTCCGATGAGCCTTCTAAAACCTTCGCGCGACAAGTACAGCATACCGCTCCTTTACACGCGTAAGGAATGTCCGCGCCAGCATCAAGTGCAGCATCTAAAAGGTACTCATTGCCCTTCATTTCAAAATGTGTTTCTTCTCCGTCTAACACTACGGTAACGGATGATAGCCCCGAAGAAGATGCTGATGGTGTTTCTTTCTGTTTAGCGTCAGGCGAGGCTGTGGTGTTGAACAACTCGAAATGAATATTATCTTTTGATGTGCCCAACTCTTGAAGTGTTTCTGTAACACTTTCTATCATTCCTAAAGGGCCGCACAAGTAATGGCCTGTAGTGGTGTTAACGTCAAAAAACTTATCGTTAAACGCTTTAACTTTCTCTCCATCTATTCTGCCCTTAGTCGCATCACTGCCCTGGTCTTCGCGACTTAAAATATGGTGCACCTCTAGGCGGTCTACAAAAGAATTTTTCAAGTCTTCCAGCTCGTCTTTAAAAATAATACTGTTGCTGTTTTTGTTTCCATAAAAAAGGGTAAACGTGCCGTGCTTGTCAGATTGCAGAACTGTTTTTGCGATAGACATCATAGGGGTAATTCCAGAGCCCGCAGCCCAGCCGACAAGATGAGAGGCCTTTGCGCCTTGAGACCACTTAAAGTTACCCATTGGCGGCATAGCCTCTAGTGTATCTCCCTCTTTAAGGGTTTGATTCGCGTAGGTAGAAAACTTACCTCCTTCTATCTGTTTTATGGCGACGCGAAGCTCTCCTTCCTGAGGCGCAGAGCATATAGAATATGAGCGTCGAAGCTCTTCGCCCTTAACCTTAGCCTTAAGGGTCAGGTACTGGCCCGGCATAAAAGCAAACGTTGACATTAAGTTTTCTGGTGTCTCAAAAGCAACACTCACCGCATCCTCTGTTTCGCGACGCACTTCTTTTACCTTTATTTTGTAAAATTTAGTGTCGCTGGACTTTTTGGAATTGGCCAGTAAAGAGGTCTTTTCTTTTTTGTTTTTCTTAAAAAACTTCAGCATCTATATCAAGTTATTGTGTAAAGGTAGTTCTCATTTCTAAACCATAACACCATATAGCGCGTTGTGTTTTAACTTTGTAGACAACCAAATACACAGAACATGGGAACGAATGTATCGCTGGAAGACAAATTCCAATCTTATGTGGACGCCGAAAACAAGGTAGAGCCAAAGGATTGGATGCCTGAAAAATACCGCAAGACACTTATACGTCAAATATCTCAACACGCTCATAGTGAGATCATTGGGATGCAGCCAGAGGCAAATTGGATCACCCGAGCTCCGTCTTTACGTGCTAAATTAATCCTTCTAGCAAAGGTTCAAGACGAGGCCGGACATGGTCTTTATCTCTACTCATCAGCCGAAACGCTTGGGGAACCACGAGACAAGATGATCGCCGATTTACAGAGCGGAAAAGCAAAATACAGTTCGATTTTTAATTATCCCACCCCTTCTTGGGCTGATATGGGAACCATTGGTTGGCTTGTAGATGGTGCTGCAATTCAAAACCAAGTAATGCTCACGCGAACATCTTACGGCCCTTATGCCAGGGCTATGGTTAAAATTTGTAAAGAAGAGAGTTTTCACCAGCGACAGGGATACGAAGTGGTTATGAAATTGACTCAAGGAACGCTTGAGCAAAAAGAAATGGCACAAGAAAGTTTGAATAGGTGGTGGTGGCCTTCGTTAATGATGTTTGGCCCATCTGATGATAATAGCCCAAACTCTGAGCAAAGCATGCTTTGGAAAATAAAAAGAAAAAGCAACGATACGCTTCGTCAAGAGTTTGTCGACAAAACCGTTCCTCAAGCCGAATATCTTGGCTTAACTATTCCAGACAACGACTTGGTTTGGAATGAAGATCGCGGACACTATGACTTTGGTGAAATTAATTGGAACGAGTTCTATGATGTCGTTAAGGGAAACGGACCTTGTAATAAAGAACGCATTGCCCACCATGTTAAAGCACATGAGGATGGCGCGTGGGTGAGAGAAGCCGCCAGCGCGTTTGCTGAAAAACAAGCAACGCGTAAAAACAAAGAATCGTCCGCAGCATAAACCTAAAGAAACCGCCATGAGCACAACAAATTGGAAGCTTTGGGAAGTTTTCCTAAGAAGTAAGAACGGGCTTTCCCACAAACACGTAGGTAGCTTGCACGCTCCTGATTCTAATATGGCCATCAAAAACGCCAGAGATGTATACACGCGTCGTTCTGAGGGAATAAGTATTTGGGTGGTTCCTTCAGAATCTATTACCGCTAGTTCTCCTGATGAAAAAGACGCTTTATTTACCCCTAGCGATGACAAGGTATACCGACACCCCACCTTTTATGACATCCCTGATGATGTTCAACACATGTAGGCCATGGCAGGAGGTTGGTTAAACGGAGTAAAACGTGATTTTACTTCAGAAGAAGCGCTCAAGGAGTATTTCTTTTTTCTTGCAGATGACGCCTTAATGTTGGGGCAGCAATTAAGCAGCTGGTGTTCCAAGGGCCCTGTGCTTGAGCAAGACATCGCAATCATTAACACCTCATTAGATCATATAGGCAGAGCTCGTTTGTTGTACCAAGAGCTTGCTAAAATGGAAGGTGGAGAAGTCACAGAAGATACCCTGGCTTATTTCAGGGATCACTTGGGGTTCAGAAACGCATTGTTACTCGAACAGCCAAACGGTCACTGGGGCGATACTATTGCTCGAAGTTTCCTGATCGATACTTTTAATTTTTACCTCTTTGATAAACTCCGTAGTTGCTCTAACAAAGCCCTCGCGGGTGTTGCAGAAAAGGCTTTAAAGGAGATTGCCTACCAAGCCCAATGGAGCGCTGAGTGGGTTATTCGTTTAGGCGATGGTACAGAAGAGAGTCACCACAAAATGCAGCAAAGCATTAACAGCCTTTGGATGTGGTCTGGTGAGTTGTTTGAAGCCCACCCTATGTTTGATCAACTGGACGATTCTTTTGTGAGGTTTGAGTCTCTCAGAGAGGTTTGGCTGCATAAAATAGGAGAGGTTATTAAAGAAGCTACTTTGATTATGCCTAGTCCCGAACTCTGGATGCAAACTGGAGGTAGGTATGGTGTTCACACCTCTGAGCTTGGTTTTATTCTTGCAGAAATGCAAAGCTTAGCACGGACACACCCAGAGGCAACCTGGTAGTTTTTTAATCTATTTTCTTTGCTGTTTATTTCAATATTGGTTTTTTAACACAAAACTTTAGCGCCAGAGGTGTTTCGGCACTGTGTTTGCATTAATGTTTAAACGATATAGTAATCGTAAGTGTTTTTGTGTTAAGCGAGTGAGGGCTAAAGTGGGGACTTTAGCCCTTTTTTTTGCTCCAAAGAAAAGCGGCAATAAATAGAAAAAAGCTCATAACAGACATTGACCCGCTAATAGACGCTTCTAGAGCCTCAGATATCATGTAGCCGCCCACCGCACTTAACGCGCCTTGAACCATTATTAAAACAGGCATAAAGCGAAGCTCGTCTGTTAATAGATACGCTGTTGCCGCTGGGACGACGAGGAAGGCAATCACCAAAATAGCACCTACGCTTTCAAAGCTAACAACTGTTGCAACACTTGTCGCAGCCATAAGGCTATAGTGCCAAATCATCGTTTTGACCCCTATGCTTTGGGCGTATTCCGCGTTAAAAGACGTGATAAGCCATCCCTTGTATCCCGCCCAGAAAATTAATTGAATTATTGCTAAAAGAACCAGCAGTGTCCATACAGGGCTTGGAACACCTAACCCCATAAAACCAGAAACTTGTAAAGGAACAAAAGCCAGTTCGCCGTGCAAGACACAGTCGGCATCTATGTCTGCTTCCCCTGCGAAACGAGTTACCATAATTACCCCTACCGCAAACAAAAAAGTAAACACGGTTCCCATAGCAGCGTCTGATTGCATTTTGCCTTTAGAGGAGAAGAATTGTATTAAAAAGGTGGTTAGAACGCCCATGATAATGGCTCCTAAAAAGAGCGGTAGTGAGGCCCGTGATCCACTGATTAAATAGGCCACCACGATTCCCGGTAATACAGCGTGACTAAGCGCATCGCCCATCATACTCATTTTTCTGAGCAACAATAGGTTTCCCAGCATTCCTGTTGAGGAGGCCACTAAAAAACCGGTCAATATGATCCAAAACGCATCCATCAAAGTAGTTCTGTGTCTGGGACTAACTCGTGAATTTCCAGAATAGGGTTAAACCTTGAGCATAAGCCTAGTTCACTTAAAATCTCGTTTTCGATTTCAGGTGTTAAGAAGTGTTCCATGGTTTCCGCCTCGTCGTGGACAAGATGAAGGCTCATTTGCATTCGGCGCTGCAGATACACCTCCCAGATCTTGTGTCGTCTATCTATCTCCGCGCCATAGCTGCGTCCTTTTGTGCTTAGTGTGTAGCCGGTGTTTACTTTATGGATTAGCTTGCTGCGCACTAGTCTTTTTATGGTTCTTTTCCACCGCTTGAACTCGAAAAATTGACGCGTCATGATTGATTCTCTTGTGAAAAGCTTCCCCTTTCCTCTAACCTCGTTTTGAACAGCGGCCTTGAGAAGGTTTTCCTCATTAATTCTTCGTTTCAACAGCAGTTTACTCCAGCGTTGATAAACCACTCCTTTTTTGGGCGCAAACAGCATGGAAGCAAAAGCAATGCAACTAACAACCACTATCGTCCACGGACCCGTGGGCATTGAAGTTTTAGCATAACTAACAAAGGCGCCAATCCACCCCGAAAAGGCGCCAAAAAAACCACTAAGAATCAACATGGGCACTAGTCTAGATGTCCAAAACCGAGCGGCAGTGGGCGGTATAATAAGCAGGGCGCTCATCATAACAATCCCTACCGCTTTTATTCCTACAGAAATACTAAGAATCGTTATAAAACTAATTAGGCCTTTTACTTTTTTATTATTAATACCTATGCTTTGGGCGTAGTCGGGATTAAAAATTACTGCCTTTAGATTAAAGTAGTAAGCGATCACAAGAATAACAACGAGAATAGACACCCAGGCAAACGCTGTACTGTCTTCCGGAGACATGGCCGCTGCGTTTCCAAAAATATAATGATCTAATCCACTTTGATTGCCCAAGTACCTGCTTTGGATCATTGTAAGTAGAACTATCCCAAACCCAAAAAAGCTTGAAAGTACAATAGCTAGGGCGCTATCATTTTTTATTTTACTGTGGTTGGTGATAGCGTCCACGAGTAAAATACTTAACCATCCGCTAATAGCGGCCCCGGTAATTAGAACATAAGGGTTTTTAACTCCGCTTAACAAGAACGCAACCAGTACGCCTGGGAGCATACTGTGCGCTACGGTTTCTCCTACCAGAGTTTTCTTTTGTAAAAAATTAAAACAGCCAACAGCGCCACTTACCCCTCCTAATAACACGATTGAAAGCGCTACATACCTGACGTTTGGATCATCGAGGGTAAGGTATTTGTAGAGTATTTCCAACTATTATTTAGTTAGGTATAAAGCGATCGTACGCGCGTTAAACAGCAGCATTTCCAAATAGGTGTCTTGGTCTTGCTTTTGACCTAACGAGTCACTTAGGAGCTCTGGGCCAAGCGCCACGTCCCATCCTTTTTCTTGGCACCCCCTCTGAACGCTTTCCATGGCCTGCGGACTCACTATGTTTTCTAAGAATATAGCCTTAACTTTTCTATCGCATATGAAGTTAACGAGGTCTGTTATTTCTCTAAGCCCAAACTCGCTTACGGTAGAGGCTCCTTGTAGGGTGTTAACGGTAAGGCCAAAAGCGCGAGCAAAGTAGCTCAACGCATCATGTGTTGTTATTACAACTCGCTGGTCTGGGCCTATTGTGTTTATTGTTTTTTGTACCTCCGTGGTGACCGAATCTATTTTCCCTAAATACAAATGCAGATTGTCCTTCATTTCAGCCTCTAGTCCCGGGTAATTAATAGAAATATCTTTTTTAATCGTCGCTAAACCGTTTTTAACTAATTCAACATCAAACCAGTAATGAGGATCTTGAGACGCGGGGAAGCTGGGGTCTGTTATTATAGCTGATTTAGGAAAGTTTTTTGATGCATCGATAACTAAAGGACCCGTCATCTTCTCTAGAACATCAATAATTTTACCCTCCAAGTGAAGGCCATGGTAAATAATAATGTCTGCAGACCGAAGCAGGTCTAAGTCTTTTTTTGAAGGCTTGTATACGTGTGGGTCTATTCCTTTATTTAATAGCGAATAAACCGCTATGTCATCAGTTGCTATGTTTAATACCCAGTCTGTTAAGATACTCGTGGTGCAAACTATCTTTATTTTTTCAGACGATGCGTCTTTGTTTGTTGGGCCCGATTCACACGACTGAAATAATGCAATAACAATCAGGGCGTTAATAATGATTCTCATCTTATTTGTATTAGTTCTAAATAACAAAGGTACGCCTTAGGTCCTCTCAATAAAAACCCTGAATTGAAGTTTTTAAATAAAACAGAAGTGGTTGATTATGTTTAGTTTTATACCGAATCATAATTATACCTACATGTCAAATTTCACACCATCAGAAATTCTTCACTCACTTAACCTACAGCCCACAAACCCAGGAACCTCTACAGGAAGTTCGTGGATGAGCACTGATAAATGGATTACTTCATTTTCACCTATTGATGGGAAAGAATTGGGTAAGGTTAGTGTTACTTCTAAGTCTCAATATGATGAGGTGGTTAAAAAAGCTGATTCTGCTTTTAAAGAACTTAGAACTATTCCAGCACCTAAACGAGGGGAATACATCCGTCAATTTGGAAATGCCCTTAGAGAAGAAAAAGCACAGTTGGGCGCTCTAGTTTCTTTAGAAATGGGTAAAAGTTATCAAGAAGGCCTGGGAGAAGTTCAAGAAATGATAGATATCTGTGATTTTGCCGTTGGTTTGTCCCGACAGCTTTATGGATTAACAATAAAAAGTGAGCGCTCTAATCATAATATGATGGAGCAGTGGCATCCGTTAGGGGTTGTAGGGGTTATCTCAGCTTTTAATTTTCCTGTAGCTGTTTGGGCGTGGAATTTAACGCTTGCGTTGGTTTGTGGAAATACCGTGGTTTGGAAGGGTAGCGAAAAAGCTCCATTATGCGCCATCGCTTGCCAAAATATATGGAACAAAGTAGCTGCTGCAAATAATTTACCAGAAGGTATATCCTCTATTGTATCTGGAGATTATACTGTTGGGGAATGGATGACAGTGGATAATAAAATACCTTTAGTTTCTGCCACAGGCTCCACAAGAATGGGTCGTATAGTAGGTGCTAAGGTTGCGGAAAGATTTGGAAAATCTATACTGGAGTTAGGTGGTAATAACGCTATAATTATTACACCTAGTTGTGATCTTAAAATTACAATTACCGGTGCTATATTCGGTGCTGTAGGTACGTGTGGTCAACGTTGTACTTCAACAAGAAGGTTAATTATCCATGACAGTGTTTATGATAAAGTAAAGAGTGCTTTAATCCAAGGATACGGTCAATTGAAAATTGGAAACCCACTAGATGTTTCTAATCACGTAGGGCCTTTAATTGATCAAGATTCCATAAATAATTTCCTTCATACTATTGACGCTGTCCAAAAAGAAGGCGGTACTGTTTTATGTGGTGGTGAAGTTTTGTCTGGTGGAATTTATGATCAAGGATATTATGTCCAACCCTGCATCATTGAAGCTGATAATAGTTACGAGAGTGTTCAGAGAGAAACGTTTGCTCCTATTTTATACCTACTTAAATATTCAGGATCTGTAGAAGATGCTATTGTTATTCAAAATAGCGTAAAGCAGGGATTATCTAGTGCGATAATGACTAGTGACCTTAGGGAGGCTAATTTATTTTTAAGCGAAAGAGGTTCTGATTGTGGTATTGCTAATGTTAATATTGGTACTTCTGGCGCTGAGATTGGTGGTGCATTTGGTGGAGAGAAAGAAACCGGTGGTGGAAGAGAAAGTGGTTCTGACGCATGGAAAGCTTACATGAGGCGACAAACAAATACTGTTAATTATGGTATTGATTTACCATTAGCGCAGGGTATTGAATTCAATATTTAATGCTATCATGATTACAAAAGTAAAAGTGGGAGCCGGACCTAGTCTGGACTCCCCTTTTTTATGTTTAGGGTTGGGTAGTTGTTTTGTTGGTCATTTAAAAACGTCCTTGTCTTCATGGAATATTCCTTATCAATACAATCCACTAGGTACTAGTTTTAACCCAGTGAGTATCTCAGAACAATTAAACTGGTTGTTAGATGAGCAATATTCTTTAGAACCCATTGAATTATATAAATCCTCTGTACATCATCTTGCAGCAGGTAATAAATTTCAAGCAGATTCTATGGAATTATTATTTGCTCAAATAAACAATCAAAGACAATTATTTAATTCCTTTTTAAATGTATCTCACGGAAATGTAACATTGATATTATCATTTGGTACAGCACATGCTTGGGAAAGAAATGGACGTATTGTAAATAACTGTCATAAACTACCTGGAGATTTTTTTACTCGTAGAATTCTGACGCAACAAGAAATAATTGAAGCTTGGGAAAAGGTGTTAAATAAAATACCTAAGCATTGGAATATTATATTCACAGTAAGTCCAGTGCGTTATACTAAAATTGGTTTAGTAGATAACTTTTTAGGAAAATCTATATTAAGATCCTCTATAGAAAAATTATTATCTTTTAGAGATAAATGTTTTTATTTTCCTAGTTATGAAATAGTTACAGATGAGTTAAGGGATTATTCTTTTTCAGAAAATAATGGAACTCATCCAAATGAAAAAGCAATAAGTGTTGTTATGGATAGATTTAAAGACTTTCTATCTATTTAATAAATTTGGTTTTAGTAAACCTAATTTTAAAACCGCAGCAATAGAAATAGCATCTCTTATTTCACCATTCAATACTTGCTGGTGTAATTCACTAAAATGTAAGCGTTCTAAGGATATATTTTCCGTGTCCTCACGCTATGTACCAAAAAACGTTAAACCTTCCGTAAAATAGACGTGAGCACGCTTATTTATCACACTATTACTTAAGTCCATCTCTAAAAATAACTCCCACACCTCAGTAGTATATCCCACCTCTTCTTTTAATTCTCTTTGAGCACTTGATAAAGGATCATCTTTTAATAACCCACCACCCTCTGGTATTTCCCAACTGTAGGAATTAATTGGAAATCTAAATTGTCCAACACGCCAGGTATAACCTTGATCATCTAGTGGAATAATCCCAATAGCTATATTTTTAAAAATAACCTCTCCGTAAATTCCATTTGTCCCTCCTGGGGTTACAACAGAATGATGGGTTAAAGAAATCCAAGGATTACTATAAATATCTTCGCTGTCAACAATTTGCCAGTCTCCTTTATATATATAAGTATTCATTTAAAAGATATATAGTAATAATAATAGGGTGTTAGTAACCGTGGTAACTTAAATAATAAGCTTGTGATATTAACAATATTAACGCTTTATACACAGTTGTGATTAATATAGAAGTGCTAGTAATGAATGGTTTAAATAAATAAATACACAGTGTTGATAGGGTTTTAAACAGTAAGATGTTGAAAGTATTTTATAAGATCACTGTGTATAGTAGTGATTTTTTTGTTCACCAATAATTTAAAAGTTTTCCTTATTCATAACAGTATTATCAAGGATTTTTTGAATTAGGAAAATTATTGAATTAAACAAGGGGAAGTTTTTAATTTATGTTAATAGGTTATTCACTTTTACAACCATGGTTATTAACAACTATTACGAACTTGCAGTTAAATATAAGAACAATGAAAGTAGCTATTGGATCTGATCACGCAGGAGTTGATTTAAAAAAAGTAATTATTGAATCATTATCAAAGGAGGGGTTAAGTATGCTTGATTTAGGGCCGTACACAACTGATAGTGTCGATTATCCTGATTATGGCCATAAAGTGGCTCAAGCCGTCTCTATTAATGAAGTAGATTTAGGAATTGTTATATGTGGTTCAGGAAACGGAATTAATATGACGGTAAATAAATATCAAAACATAAGAGGTGCTTTGTGTTGGTTGCCAGAAATAGCTTGTTTAGCGCGGCAACATAACGACGCTAATATAATTTCTATACCAGCTAGATTTTTAACAACGGAAGAGGTTAAAGCAATTATTAAGTCGTTTTTTAATACAGAGTTTGAGGGAGGTAGACACAAACGCCGAGTAGATAAAATCGCTTGTATTTAATCAAGAATATAAGTTTCAACAACCCCTTTATAAGGGGTTAATAATAAATCAGGTTCTATCCGCCATAACGCTTCTATAAAACGATAAGAATAGATACCTAATTGACCTGAAGGAAGAGGTGTTGTATGAAACAGTGTATAAATTTCTACAGGTGTTAACACAGGTTTATAAGCTTTTAAATACAACGACCCTGTTCCTATTGCTGTTTTTATATGATCTATTAAAGAACCACTGTAATATGGATATAAAAGTGCTTTTTTAAAAGGTAAACTAGTAAACCATGTTGTAATAACCGTAGCCTCAGTGCCAGACGCTGCTATGTGGTGGATCATAAATTGGCTAGACAACTGTTTATATATTTCTAAACCCTCGATTCCCCTTAGTTTAGGATGGTCTTCATTAAGCACTAATAAAGGGTTACTATATGACTTCTCTATATTAATAACGTGGTACACCTTAGTTAAATTACGGGCAATAGAGTCATTAACAAGAACTGCTGGATCTCTAAAAAAAAGCACTGTTGGATTTTTTGTTTTACCCTGCGTCCACACTTTATAATTAGGTAGGTTTGTTTTAAGCGAGGTTAACTCACTACAGCTGGAAAGAAACAATGAAAGAAAACAAACACATAAAAGGGTTTGCGAAAGCTTTATTTTTACGTAAGTCACTGTATTTCAGTATTTTATTTGTTTTCTTAGCAACGATAATAATATTATTAATCGTGGGGTATAATTCTCTATACCTACCCGACTTAAAGGTAATTAGATTACTCTCTGTCGTTGCAGGATTATTATTATTACTTGCCGCTATTTTATTTCCAATACGATACTTTTTATTAGCTGGTTTAACACCATGGTTATCTGATCATAAACTAGGTTACTTACTCAGTAAGTATGACAAGGGATTATTAACCCAAGCTAATCAGCTAAAAAAAGAAGGAGATATTGGAACGTGGTCTTCTAAAAAAGTAAAAAGGAATTCGGAACTATTACTCACCAAAACACTACCGTCACTAAAAAAACGGTTTAATATTAAAAAAGTCATTGCTCTATTGTTTGGGTTAGCGTGTATAGTTTATCTACTTCCTCGTACCTCAGTAATGGAGAGCTCAAAGGAATTGTTGTTTGGAGGTCTTAGGTCTTCATTCAACGACTCTATTATCAAAGACACAGTACATGTTCATTACAAAGAGCGCTACAACATAGCGCCTATACTCTCTCAAGGCTTCCTGAGCACAGGAGTTAATGGTGCGTTTGTAATTGAAAAAGATACCGTTCTATATTGGGAATATCTACACAGAAGAGTTAGGGAGCAATATATTATTTGCGATAGCATACCGCTGCTCACAAGTTGGTCCGCTGAAATAACACCGCCTCAATATTTAAATCTGACTAGATACAACGTGAACGACACCATCACGGCATACGAAGGGTCTTTAGTGAAGCTTCGTGTTAAGGGAGTGCTGACGGAATGGTTTAAAATTAAAGTTTCACGTGGAACACATAAAATACAAGAAACTTTTGTGGTTGACCACTTAGACACCGCGGTATTTATATATCACAAAACAACAGCCTTACAGATTCCAATACATATCATAAAAGATACACCACCAGTCATAGATGTTTTAGAGAATGAACTAGGGTTTGTTCGATATAGCCTTAAGGACGACTTTATGATCAAGGGCTTGCGGCTGAATAAAGAAGACCCCACAACGGTTAATAGAAGTGAGGTCGAGATTGAGATTAAATGGCGCAACATGGTTAAAATGGAGGTGACGGCCTGGGACAGCTTTAACCAACTAACAACACTTGAGATTAAAAAACCAAATCCACTAGCGTCTGAACTGTTGTCAAACACTGAAAGCAGTATACCAAGCAAGGCGGAACAACTTTTAGGTTTGAAAAAAACTAAACCAAATACTTTTAAGCGCAGCACTATGCAGGAGCTGCAAAAAGAAGAAAAGAAGCAAAATGACTTGACAGACGTTAAAAAAATAGAGCGTCCAAACGAAACCAAGGAAGACCTTTTAAACGAACTTGATGTTTTATGGAAAACAGAACAGCTCATAGGGTTATTAGAAACCGTGGACACAGGGCAGGATAAATCACTAGACACAGCAATGTTTGAGGTGAGCAAGAGTATACTAGAAACCACGGAGCAAAACAATATAAAAGAGGCTGCCGGTGCGGTTTTAAAAATTGCAGAAACCGGGGAAGAACGAGCTCAAAAAGCAAAAGAAGCGGCTGATAAATTAAAGGACATATTAAATGAAGAGATGGCTAGCGTTCGGTCCGACAACGTTGAGCGTTTAAAAAGACTTCTAAAAGGATCATGGTCTGTAAGTGTACAGCAAGAACGCATGAGTGTTGATCCGCAGGAGCAAAGCGCTAAACAACAAAGAGCACTGCTTGCGCTAGAACAGGTTATATCGGATACTGTAGATGTTATTATGGTTTCAGACCGGGCGCTGAATCAGGTTTTGGCAGCAAACAGAGAGGACCTTGATAACGCACTTTTTTCTTTTAAAGATGAGCTAAACAGCTACCAACAAAGCATGAGCACTATGGGTTATGTGGTTAACGCGTTAAACCAACTGTCAGAGACGTTGTATTTCATATTAGAGAGCGAGAAAAAGGCGCTGGCTAACGCCAACAATAAGTGTAAAAAAGGGAAACCGGGCACTGTTGGTAAACCGAGCAAGTCAGGCCAGGGTAAAGAGGGTAAGCAAGGCAATGGTCAGCAAGGTCAGCTGCCTAACGGAAGAAAAAAAGGTAAAACTAGGACACCAAGTGAAAACAAGGAAGGTGAACAAGGGGTTAAGCCCGGGTCAACAGGGCCAGGAGGCTCCACGAAGGAGCTTTTAAAAATATTAGACAATGCTAAGAACAAGTTGTCTAACAACGCGTCCTCAAAGGCTCTGGAGGAAGCAATAAAAAAACTTAAGGAAGAGCTGTTGTTCAACACCAGCGTTTTATCTAAGGACAACAAGGGGTTTAATGATAGGCTTTGGGAAACACTAGAGGCGGTATATAACAAGAATCAAACCGGAAATCAACGCGATGCAAACGAGCCTAAACAGGATGTTTTTATGGGTGGAGAAGAGCAGCGTTTCAAAGTAAGAGAATATCCAAGATCGGCATTACCTTTACCTATTCTAAAGCAGAATAAGTAGCGATGGATTCAGGACAAGTATTTAAAGACGTGCTCGAGATCATTAGGCAGATTTATACAGAGCGGCGGATAGGTAAAATAGAGGCGCACTGGTTAACAGAGCAGCAATTGCTGGAGCTAAATATCAAGCACCTCAACCACAACTACCATACAGACATCATCACCTTTGATTACTCACGAGGTAACAGAATAAGTGGCGAACTTTTTATAAGTACGCAAATGGTTAAAAGTAACGCAGCGGAACATGGCTGTTCGGTATTAAAGGAAACACAAAGGGTTGTTGCCCACGGAATACTACATCTATTGGGGTTTGGCGATAAATCCCAAGAAGAAGCGGCGGTAATGAGGACTAAAGAGAATGAAGTAATTGCGCGATTATAGACCATGGTATTAGACGAAACATATGACGTTATAGTGGTAGGAGGCGGCCACGCTGGTTGCGAGGCTGCTTATTGCGCTGCAAAAATGGGATCGAGCGTTTTGCTGATAACCATGAATATGCAAAGTATAGCTCAGATGAGCTGTAACCCCGCTATGGGCGGTGTTGCTAAAGGGCAAATTGTAAGAGAAATAGACGCGCTTGGTGGAGGTTCCGGGGTGATCACAGATAAGAGTATGATTCAGTTTAGGATGCTGAACAAAAGCAAGGGTCCGGCAATGTGGAGCCCACGCGTTCAAAGTGATAGGATGCTCTTTGCTCAATACTGGAGAGAGCAACTTGAAGCAACCCATGGATTAAGTATGTATCAAGACATGGTGTCTGGTTTACTTGTTTCTGACGGAACCATTCACGGCGTTAAGACTTCACTTGGGCTTGAGTTTCACGCAAAGACAGTCATCCTAACCAGCGGTACTTTTATGAACGGACTTATTCATGTTGGTGATCAAAACTTTGGCGGAGGAAGGGCAGGAGAAAGAGCTAGTACAGGAATAACAGAGGAATTGATTCAGCTTGGCTTTGAGGCGGGAAGAATGAAAACAGGCACCCCTCCGAGAATAGATGGACGGAGCATAGACTACAACGTAATGGAGGAGCAGCCGGGTGACGAACACCCTGGTCAATTTAGCTTTACGGGTGACAACAAGCTTAAAAAACAACGGAGTTGCTGGATTACACACACCTCTCAAGAGGTACACGATACACTAAAAAAAGGCTTTGACAGATCCCCGTTGTTTAACGGGGCCATCAAAGGAACGGGGCCAAGATACTGTCCAAGCATAGAGGATAAGATTGACAGGTTTTCCGAGAAATCATCACATCAAATTTTTGTGGAGCCAGAGGGCTGGAGCACCGTAGAGGTATATGTTAACGGCTTCTCCACATCGCTGCCTATTGAAATTCAGCATGAAGCATTGCGCAAGGTGCAGGGCTTTAAGGACGCGAAGTTCTTTAGACCAGGATACGCTATTGAATACGACTATTTCCCACCAACACAACTTAAACACACCTTAGAAACTAAGCTTGTTAGTGGACTGTATTTTGCCGGTCAAATAAACGGCACAACTGGGTACGAGGAAGCAGCCTGTCAAGGGCTTATGGCGGGTGTTAACGCTGCGCGCAAAGTTAAAGGAGAGACACCGTTTGTTTTAGGACGGGCAGACGCGTATATAGGAGTGCTGATAGATGATTTAATTACCAAGGGTACGGAAGAGCCGTACAGAATGTTTACTTCAAGAGCTGAGTACAGGCTCTTGCTAAGACAGGACAACGCAGACATAAGGCTCACCGCTTTAGGTTATGGAATTGGGCTCGCGGGTGACGCTAGAAACAAGGCGGTAGCTCTTAAGCAGGCGCAAATATTAAAAGGACAGAAAGAATTAGACAAAAGCCTTTCACTAGACACTATAAACAGTCTTTTAAAAGGCAAGGAAGAAAAATTAGCCAAGGAAAAGACAAAAACCAATAAACTAGTTGCGCGACCTGGCGTGTATTTGAAGGACTTTAAAGAGTCCTATCAAACTCATGGTTGGTGGAGCGAAGAAGTCATAGAGCAATTAGAGATAGACATTAAATACGGAGGGTATATAGCACGAGAGCGCGATAACGTGGCTAAAATGAAGCGACTAAACGACAAAGAAATCCCTGAAAACTTTAATTATTTAAAAGTTAAAGGCCTAAGCTATGAAGGAAGAGATAAGTTAGAAATGATTAGACCAGCTACAATAGCTCAAGCAGGAAGAATTAGCGGCATAAGTCAAAGCGACATTCATGTGCTGTTGGTGTATATGGGTAGATAACGTTTCACGTGAAACTATGATGAAAGAAAAAGTAACAAGTTGTCCGGTATGTGGATGTGACCAAGTAAATAAGGTTATTACAACGGTCGATTACTCCACCACAAAGGAATCGTTTGACATAACCAAATGCCTAGTCTGCACACACCTGTTTACAAACCCGCGCATAAAAGAGGATGAGATTGCTCCTTATTACGATAATCCAAACTACATCAGCCACACCGACGATCAGGCTACGCTCTTTTCTAAGGTTTATCAGCGGTTGCGTAGAATAAACCTTTCGCGAAAGACATCTTACGTATCTTCTGTAACACCAGGCCACGGACGCGTTTTGGATTACGGATGCGGCACGGGCCAGTTTTTAGAAGTATTGGGTATAAACAACTTCAAATCAGAAGGTGTGGAAATTAATCCAGGGGCTCGAGAGAAGGCATCTCAGTACGGCACGGTTCACGAATCAATTGATAAAGTTAAGCCGGGCGTCCAAACTATTACTATGTGGCACGTAATGGAACACGTGTATGATCCAAAAACACTGCTTAAAGAATTTAAACTACGCTTACTTCCCGGGGGCCATGTTTTAATAGCTGTCCCGAACCCAGAAAGCCATGACGCAAAGCATTACGAAAAATATTGGGCAGCGTGGGACGTTCCTATACACGCACACCACTTTACAAAACGAAGCATGATTAAAATGATGGAGGATGCCGGTTTTCAGCATCTAGACATCACGCCAATGAACATGGACAGTTATTACATCAGCCTTCTGTCAGAACAATACAAATCAGCAAGCGACAGTAAATCAATTAAAAACTGGCTAAACGCTATATTACAAGGCTTCAAGAGTAATTATAGAGGTAAAAAAGACAATACAAGCTCTTTGATTTACACCTTTAGATTAGCCTAAACCCCGGAAGGCTTTGTGAAGCTCGTAACTCGTGTGTGTTATTGATGTTTTTACATGAACGTTTCTTTCTAGATCCTTTAAGCACGATCCAAGTGCAGAAGTTATGGCTTGCGCTCCTCGCGGTAAAACAGATCCGCTAAGCTTCTGAACATTTATAGCGCCCAAGTCTGTAGCGCCACTTTCTGTGGCCTGCACATTATGATAAAAACCACGCTCTAAAAAATGTTGTGCTCTGTAAATCAGTGTTTTAAGGCTTTCTTTTGGTAATGCTGCGAGTTCGTTAACAGCCCCTGTTATTTCAGTTGGGTTTCCTTTGTAACAGGTGCGCATCCATTGAGCAAAGCCTTCAATCTGTGTTGCCTCAGGACTCTGCTTAGCCGTTATTGCAGCCCCTAGGTTAGGTGCGTAAACCATTTCTAGCAACTTTATGGTGGCGCTTTGCTCAGAGCTTAATTCTGTGTTAAAAGAGTCGCCACGTAACGGCCTACAATGCCATGGCGCACATCTAGAGATGATAGTGGGAAGAAGTCTGTTTTTCCGGTGACTCACAAGAATAATATAGGTGTTTGGGAGAGGCTCCTCTATCAGCTTAAGAAGCTTATTTGATGCCGTGGACTTGATTTGTTCTGGCATCCACAATAACAGAACTCGATTTCTACCCTCTGCAGCGGTTAAACTAAGCTTGTGCTGGAGGTTTTGAATTTCTTTTACAGGAATTTGCAGTTGCTGGTTCTTTGTTGAAATTAGCTGTTGCCAACTATCAGGGTCTAAGAACCGATTGGAAACAAGGGCTGAACGAAATTCTTTAACATAATCATCAGACGTTCCCGTTGCCCCGCCGCTGACAACAGGAAACGTAAGGTTAAGATCGGGGTGCTCAAGCTTATTAACCCTTGTACACCCTTTACACGTTCCACAATCGGTATTGGTGTCACACAACAAAAGACGCGCAAGTGTAAGTCCAAGCGGCAGGCCGTCTTCGCCAGGGCCAGATGAAATTAAGTTAGCATGGTGCAGTTTTTTTGTGTCAACAGCGTGCTTGAGTTGAGAAACAATTACCGCGTTGTTATATGTTTGAAACATGGATGAAGAGTCTAAAATAGATGGTAAATTTGTACATCATTTAACAGTCAAATTTATATGAAAACCTTCGACTTTTCTGGAAAGAACGTTTTGATTCGCGTTGATTTTAACGTTCCTCAGGACGATCAACTAAATATAACAGATAACACTCGTATTAAGGGGGCCTTATCAACGATATTATCTGTTCTAAATTCTGGGGGTACTGCTGTTTTAATGAGTCATTTGGGTCGTCCAAATGGAGAGATAAGCGTGAAACACAGTCTTAAATCACTTGTTGGGGAGATAGGGTCTTTAACGGGAGCGACCGTCCATTTCGCAGACGACTGTATAGGCGATGCAGCAAAGGATGTTATCGAAGCCGCTGGCCCGGGCGAAATAGTATTGCTTGAAAACTTACGGTTTTACAAGGAAGAGACAGATGGTGATCGTGAATTCGCAGGAGCTCTAGCAGAACTTGGAGACATATACTTAAATGACGCGTTTGGCACAGCGCACAGAGCACACGCCTCAACGGCAATTATAGCCGAGTATTTCGACGATGACTGTAAAGGATTTGGTGCTTTAATGGACGCCGAAGTAAAAAGCATATCAAAGGCACTAGGCAGCGACAGAGCAACAACAGTAGCGATTATTGGCGGTGCTAAGGTGAGCTCTAAAATTGGCGTGATCAGCAACATGCTTGAAAACGTAGGTACGGTGGTTATCGGAGGCGGAATGGGCTTCACCTTCGTTAAGGCGCTGGGGGGACAGATAGGCACCTCTCTTGTGGAGGACGATAAATTAGAATTGGCCAGAGCACTTATTCTTAAAGCCAAGGACAACGGGTGTAACCTCTTGTTGCCAGTGGACACGTTAATTACCAAATACTTTGCAGACACTCCTGCTGAACGCAACTGTCCCATAGGTGAGATTCCTGACGGCTACATGGGACTAGACAACGGCCCAGAAAGTGTTGAAGCGGTTAAAAAAGTGCTACAAAACGCTACTACGATTATTTGGAATGGCCCAATGGGCGTCTTTGAATTTGAAAACTATGCCAGTGGCACAAAAACCGTAGCAGAGGCCATCGCCAAGAGCACGGCAAACGGAGCGTTTTCATTGATCGGTGGCGGTGATAGCGTAGCGGCAATCAACAAGTTTGGCTTCGCAGATAAAGTGAGTTATATAAGCACAGGCGGCGGCGCAATGCTGGAGTTTTTGGAAGGCAAAGAGCTTCCCGGTGTGGCGGCGCTAAGCTAGGTAAGAAGACATGATTTCAGTGAAGTCTAGAAGAAACGGGTAAAAAAGCGAGTCTATTATCCACGCTGGATGATGTAATCCCGCTCCATCTTTGATAGTGGAGTAGGCAAAAGTGATAAGGGTCAGCCATAACACCGACTTTAAGAGGCCAAAAACACCACCTAAAATTCTATTGACACCACCAAGAAAAACGGATTTTAGCACCTTGTCCAGTAGGTTGCCAAACAGCATGACAGCTAGGTAAACAGCTAAGAAGAGCATAAGGTAGGCCGTAACGGTGGCGTACTTTTCGTCTATAAAGGAGACTAAATATCCCGCTGTATCTTTGTGAAAGCGGAAGGAAATGAATACAGCGAGCACAACGGCTATTATTCCAGCTACCTCCTTAACAAAACCCTTCCACACCCCTTTGATAAGGAGAAAAGCAGTAAAAATCAATATAACGAGGTCTAGTCCTTGCATAACACCCACAAATTAGTGAGAAGCGCAGAATTAAAAGCAGATTGGGAAACATTACTTAAGAAACTTACCAATCAATTTCCTGGTGACGGAGATCTAGATCTTGATGGAGTGTTGCTTCTTGTGGGGACACAAGAGCTACAGATGGGCTATGTAAAAATGAAGAAGGACGTAAAAATAAACGTTCTTCATGTTGCTATATGTACCGTTCTTGAGCCCTATGGCTATTATGAGTTTGAAAAAAGAGATGAAGAAGGCTGGCCTCATTACAAAGCCCTAGAAACGTTGCCCAACTTAAAAGCAGGGGAACAAGCTATACTCATGAAACAGGCCGTGGTAAACTACTTTAAAGAGAGCTCATACATTTAAACAACAAAAAAGCCGCTTAACGAGCGGCTTTTTTATTAGAGTAAAGGTCCCAGCAAAGCTAGCAACCGGGGTCCAGGGGATCGTATGGCAGTAGAATTATGGTGGACTCCACTGTTTGATTCTCCTCTAGCTTAATGAACCCGCAGCCAATGTGCGTGAAAGGATTGCCTCCGCGGGTGCCTAAAACTTTAAAAACAGCTTCATAGTCATACTCGAATTCAACCATGCCGTCTAGACCCGTTGTGTCAACCATATAAGCTTCGTCACGATGTCCTGGGACGTCTACAGAAGCTTCTACTACCACGTTTTGGATAGGCACACCATTTGCGTTAGTGACCTTAATACGGAACGCGTATGTTGGGTTATCAATTCTACAACCGGTAGCTACCAGTAGGCTTATTATTGAAAGAGTTATAAATTTTTTCATCATTCTACACAACCGTTAGGATCTCCAATTGGGTAAAGTACGACATTTACAGCAATAGTCTCGCCGCGAACAAGCCTTACGTAGTTGCATCCCTCGTAGACCATTTTCCATGCCTTGATATCTTGGTAGGCCTCAAAGCCCGACTTAAACACAACCTCGCCGGCGGTATTTGTGAAGCTATACCATTCCACTGATCCAGGAACAGGAGTGAACATCTTGACGGCGGCATTCTGCACAGGGACACCGTCCTCATTAGTTACTTTGATTTTAACAAAGTACTGAGTAGCCTCTTCTTCACAGGAAGAAAAAGACAGTATAACGACAAGTAAAAGAATAAGGCGTTTCATGCTCGGAATTCAGTAATTTTGTCAAATCTACAACAAAGCAATCGTAATAGACTAGGCAGTTATGCTTGAAAACGTTCAAAATCTTCAAAATCAAATTGAATCGACCACTTTAGCCACTAAAGAGGACGCAGATAAATTCAAGCTTACCCACCTTAGTAAGAAGGGATCAATACAAGAGCTATTTAAAGCATTTCGCGAGGTTCCACCAGCCGAAAAAAAGGCTTTTGGCGCTGCGCTCAACGCGCTCAAACAATTAGCAGAACAGAGGTACACAGAGGCCTCGCAGTCTTTTGAGAGCGAAAGTGTTTTGGGTGAAAATGGAGACTTGACGCGCAGCGGTAACCCCCATGACCTAGGGTCGATACACCCGATTAACGCTATAAAAGATGAGATTTTAGACATTTTTAAGCGCATAGGATTTAATGTAAGCACCGGTCCCGAGGTCGAAGATGATTGGCACAACTTTACTGCGTTAAATTTTCCAGAAGAGCACCCAGCAAGGGATATGCAGGACACTTTTTTCGTTCAACGCAATCCAGACTGGGCACTTAGAACACACACTTCTAGCGTGCAAGTGCGCGCCATGGAAAACGTGGCGCCACCGATCCGAACGATTAGTCCAGGTAGGGTTTTTAGAAATGAAGCTATTAGCTCCAGAAGCCATTGTGTTTTTCATCAAATTGAGGGTCTTTATATAGATAAAGACGTCAGCTTTGCAGACTTAAAACAAGTGCTAATGTATTTTGCACAGGAGTTTTTCGGCAAAGCAAAAATCAGAATGCGTCCATCCTATTTCCCATTTACCGAACCCAGCGCTGAGGTTGATGTATACTGGGGGTTAGAGAACGAAATAGACCATAAGATAACTAAAGGAACAGGCTGGCTCGAGGTCATGGGTTGCGGAATGGTAGATCCAAACGTACTTAAAGCCAACGGAATTGATCCAGATATATATACTGGTTATGCCTTTGGAATGGGAATAGAAAGAATAGCGATGAATCGCTATCAGATTCCAGACATCAGACTCTTTACAGAGAACGACAAAAGGTTCTTGTCTCAGTTTAAGACAGGGCTGTAGAGCAGGTAGATTATTTAAAGAATAAAAACAAAAAAGCCCATGCATATAGCGTGGGCTTTTTTGTTTTTAGAAACGCTAGAAAACTAGTCAATCGTCACTATTTTCAGCATGTTTGTCAAGCCTTTTTCACCAATTGGCATTGACGCAATTTTCACAACAAGATCTCCGCTAGATACTGATTTAGAGTCTTTTATTATTTGCTCTATATCACCGAAACTACGGTCGGTGCTGTCCATGCCAGCATAGTAGAAGGCCTCTACGCCCCAAACTAAAGACAACTGGTTCATGATATGTTGGTTGGCTGTAAAAACAATGATCCTCGTTTTAGGACGGTGGCCTGCAATTTTCAATGCGGTGTATCCGCTGAAAGTTAATGTGAGAATCGCAGCAGCATCTACTTGGTCGGCTATTTTGGCCGCGTTATAGCAAATGGTTTTAGTGATGTAGCGCTCGTTTTTAATGGAAGGCTCATTATCTAATAACGGACTGATATTAAACCTCGATTCCACATTAGCGACTATGCTGGCCATGGTCTCAACCACTTTAACCGGCCACTTACCTACAGAGGTTTCGCCAGACAACATAACAGCATCAGCACCGTCACAAACAGAGTTTGCCACATCGTTAACTTCTGCACGTGTTGGGCTTTGACTTTCAATCATGCTCTCCATCATTTGCGTAGCAATGATACAAGGCTTGGCTTTTTCAAGACACTTTTTAACAATCATTTTCTGGACCATAGGAACCGCTGAGTATGGAATCTCAACACCTAAATCACCACGAGCGACCATAATAGAATCCGTGGCATTTATAATATTGTCGATATCATCAACTGCCTCGGGCTTTTCTATTTTAGAAACAATTTTGGCAAAACTTCCAAACTCATTGATAATGGCCCTCAACTCGTGAACGTCTGCGGCACCCCGAACAAAACTTAGTCCAATCCACTCGACTCCTTCTTCCATCGCAACAACGACGTCTTCAAGATCTTTTTTTGTTAAACAAGGCAAACTAACCTTTGTGTTTGGGAGATTAACGCCCTTTTTGCTTTTGAGCGGCCCTCCTTGAATAACACGGGTTACCACCATGTCTTTCTTGTTAGTTTCTAAAACTTCACACATAAGCTTACCGTCATCAAGCAAAATATGCTCTCCGGTATTGACGTCTTGAGGAAATTGAGCATAGTTCATATAAACAAGATCAGCCGTCCCTTTTACCTTGTTTGTCGTAAACCGGAGAAGGTCTCCTTCTTTAACCACAGCACCCTCTTCTACGTCTCCAACACGAAGCTTTGGCCCCTGTAAATCGGCTAAAACAGCGATTTTACAATTGTGCTCAGCGTTGATTTGTTTAATCAATTGAATGGTACGCCTGTGGGTAGCATGATCTCCGTGAGAAAAATTAACACGGAAAACGTTAACCCCAGCTTTGATCATTTCAATTAACACTTCTTTATGCCACGATGCAGGCCCTAGTGTGGCTACAATTTTAGTGTTGTTAGACGTTTCTGATTTCATATAAAAGGTGTGTTTCTTGTTGCGTTAGTTGTGTATGTGCCTCAAAATACTGGGCGGTAGTTATCTTAGGATTTTTTTTAAGCGCCGATTCTAAATCAAACGCAAAGTCCGAGCTTTCTGCTATTAAAATATAATCCCAATGCTTAACAGAGGGCAAAAGATGCTTTTCCGGCATACTCTCAAATAAGCTCCAGCCCTCAACCTTGTTGGTATTTGCTCCTGAGCTGATGTTCATGATCATGCAAATGGCCTCGCCATTTTGGTCTTTTCCGTCAAAAACATTGTATTCCCAAACGGCACTTTCTTCCCAGGTGTCTAAAGGGTCTGGCCGACACACAAGTGTAAGCCCATATTGTAAGTTTAACCAATAAGCAAGCTCGAAATCACGTAGAGTCGTTCGAACACCAACGGTGCTAAAGTTCATTTTTACACGCTCTAGCGCGTTGATGTGCGTCATCTTAGCCATTCGTCACTATGTACTTATGATAATATTCTTTTGCGGCAAGCTCCTCCCCTTTTTTCTTTGAGGTCCCCTCGCCCCTCGCCTCTAGTGCATCGTCTACATATAAACCCATGATAAAGGTGCTGTTATGCTGTTCTCCTAAACGCTGAACCTCTTCAAACCTGAACGCCTTTTTGTGGCTCTGGAAATATTCGATAACCTCACTCTTGTAATTCAAGGTGCTTGTCAAGAGCTCTTCGTTTGATATAAAAGGCTCTACAATAGCCCTCATAATGAAGAACTGGGCTTTCTTAAGCCCATGGTCTAAGTAACATGCGCCAATTAAGGCTTCTAGAGCATCACCGTAGATGCTTTCGCTCTGGTTGCCCATAAGGTTAGCAACTACCTTATTCGGGAGGCCTAGCTCATCAGCAACCTTGTTCAGGTTGTTTCGCGAAACAAGCGCACTCCGGAGTTTCGTTAAATGCCCCTCGTCATCGGTTGGGAAACGGTAAAACAAGGCCTCTGCTACGACAAGGTCAAGGACAGCGTCACCCAAATACTCAAGACGCTCGTTATTACGCTCCCCCCTTTTTTTACGAAAAGGGTATGCGCTAGAGTGTCTCAAAGCGAGACGGTAAAGAGCGGTGTCTTTAGGCCAAAAACCCACAATCTCTTTGATGTCTTTTTCAAAGGGTGAGCGCTTAATCAGTTTAAGTAGGCCAGACACTTTCCGCATTATTCAGCCTTCTTGAAAAGTACAGAGGCATTATGTCCACCAAATCCAAAGGTGTTACTTAATGCTGCTCGTACTTCTCTCCCCTGGGCCGAATGGAAAGTTAAGTTAAGTTTAGAATCTAGATTTTCATCATCCGTGAAATGGTTGATGGTAGGCGGAATAGTATCTGTGTAAATAGACATGATAACCGCCATAGCCTCAATGGCACCGGCTGCTCCTAATAAATGGCCGGTCATGCTCTTGGTTGAAGAGATATTAATGTTGTACGCGTGTTCTCCAAAAACCTGTTTAATCGCCTTGGTTTCAGCAATGTCTCCTAGCGGAGTCGATGTTCCGTGAACATTGATATAATCAATATCCTCTGGGGTCATGTTGGCGTCTTCAAGGGCGAATAACATTACGTTTTTAGCGCCCAGTCCGTCCGGGTGTGGCGCGGTCAAATGATGCGCATCGGCACTTAAGCCTCCCCCCGCCATTTCTGCATAAATCTTAGCACCGCGCGCTTTGGCATGCTCGTATTCTTCTAAAACAATACCAGCGCCGCCCTCACCCATGACAAAACCATCTCGATCTGCATCAAACGGCCGCGAGGCTGTTTTGGGATCATCGTTTCTAGTAGAAAGAGCGTTCATAGCGTTGAAGCCGCCCATTCCAACAGGGTTGATAGCCGCCTCAGAACCACCGGTTACAATAACGTCTGCTTTTCCTAATCGAATAAGATTGAACGAGTCAATAAGAGCGTTTGTAGAAGAAGCACAAGCACTCACCGTGGTATAGTTAGGTCCACGAAGACCGTGTTTCATAGAAATACGTCCAGGGGTAATGTCTGAAATCATCATTGGTATAAGGAAGGGGTTGAACCTTGGGATGAAGCCGCTTTCTACATATCCCTTCACCTGATCATAGAAAGAGTCTATTCCGCCAATTCCAGATCCCCAAATAACACCAATACGGTCTACGTTTTCTTTTTCAAAGTCCAACCCGGAATCGGCAATGGCTTCATCCGCCACGACCATTCCGAATTGTGTAAACCGATCCATACGACGTGCATCCTTGCGGTCTAACAAGTCGTTAGGAGTAAAGTCTTTTACCTCGCACGCAAAATGTGTTTTAAACAATGAGGAATCAAACCTTGTAATAGGCCCAGCGCCCGAGACGCCAGCTAACAGGTTTTCCCATGTTTCTGAGGCTGAGTTACCCACCGGAGTGAGTGCGCCAAGCCCTGTAACAACTACACGTTTAAGGTTCATAGAAAGAGGTTTTCTTATGCTTTGGCTTCTTCGATATACGAGATCGCCTGACCTACTGTTCCGATGTTCTCCGCTTGATCGTCTGGAATCTGGATATCGAATTCTTTTTCGAACTCCATAATCAATTCCACCGTGTCCAGTGAATCTGCACCAAGGTCGTTTGTGAAGCTTGCTTCAATGCTTACTTCGTTTTCGTCAACACCTAATTTGTCAACGATGATTGCTGTTACTTTTGCTGAAATGTCAGACATGATTAGTTTGTTTTAATAATCGAAACAAAGAAAATAAAAGTTTAGTTATTCTCTACTGCCTTTGCTTAGAGTTAAATTTGTGCTTTCAAGGCATCAAAGAGCATGATAAAAATAGCGATAATAGTCTCAGGGTCAGGAACTAATGCGGAAAAAATAACAAGACATTTCCAGTCAAGTAGGCTGGCACGTGTAGAAATAATAGTTACTAACAACCCAAAAGCCGGCGTAATTGACCGTTTCCAAGACATAAACGTACCGGTATTGCTTTTTGAAGACCCTAAGGAACAGGTTAAGGTTTTGAGCTATCTGGAAGACAAAATAGACGTCATTCTTTTGGCTGGATATTTAAAAATGATACCCAAGAGCTGGATCAACGCTTTTGAAGGTAAAATACTTAACATCCACCCCGCATTGCTTCCGAAATTTGGCGGTCCAGGGATGTACGGAATGCACGTACACCGTGCGGTAAGCGAACAGAACGAAAAGGTTACCGGGATAACTATTCATGAGGTAAACGACAGGTACGACGAAGGGAAAACGATAGCTCAATACAGTGTGGAGCTAACGCCGGGAGAAGATCCTAAGTATATTGAACAGAAAGTAAGAGCACTAGAACTTAAGAATTACGCCCCTACGGTGGAGCAGTGGTTAGAACAAATGAGTCAAGACAAGTGAAGGTAACGATATACACAGATGGTGCCGCGAGCGGTAACCCTGGTCCAGGAGGATACGGAGTTGTTTTAGAAAGCAACGCAGGTCATAGAAAGGAGCTCAGCGGGGGGTTTCGAAGAACAACAAACAATAGAATGGAGCTTCTTGCAGCGATCACTGGTCTACAAGAGTTAAAAGGTGATCAATTACAAGTGGTGGTAGTCAGCGACAGTAAATATGTTGTCGATTCCGTCAACAAGGGATGGTTAGCGTCCTGGGTAAAAAAAGGGTTTAAGGATAAGAAAAACCCTGACCTATGGCGTAAAATGGTGCCTTTACTGGAAAAACACAAGCCAGCATTTGAATGGGTTAAAGGACACAACAACCACCCTCAAAACGAGAGGTGTGATGCTCTAGCCGTCCTTGCAAGCAAAAAACCAAGGCTTCCGGCAGATGTGGGATACGAAAGCAGCCTTTAAAGCTTTAAAAACTCTTCTGGATTAATTGGAGCGCCTTCATACCAAAGCTCAAAGTGTAGGTGTGGGCCCGTAGAGTTTTCTCCACTGTTTCCAATAATAGCAATTGCTTCACCGCTTCGTATAAAATCACCCACCTCCTTGAGAAGCGCAGAATTGTGCTTGTACGCGCTAAGAAGATTGTTTTCGTGCTGAACAATGATAATATGACCGGTTTCACTGGTCCAGTCTGCAAAAACAATAGTTCCTTCATAACATGATTTTACAGGGGTATTTTTGTTTGCAGCGATATCCACTGCGTAATGCCCGGAGGCTCTATCAAAAGAACTCGTCACTATTCCATCTAATGGAGAAATCAGCTGAGGGATGGTTAGTTTAGGTGCTTTTTGACTTAGTGTAAAAGCGTTTTCTTCTTCTACCCATTCTCTAAACACACTGTCTTTTGTGCTGGGGTCGGACAACACTATTTCGTCTTGAGAAGAGTCTTGAGAAGATAGGTCGACAAGTACACTGTCAATAACCTCGCCCTGTAAAATGCGCTGTACAGCGTCGATATAGTTTTCGTTTTGCTCCAAAACAAGCTCTAAGCTGTCTGTCTTAAGCGCCATTTCAATGGCTTCTCTCCTTAATTTTGAAGATGCATAGCCAGGAATGAGCTCTTTTAGAGGGGTAAAAGCAATTAATGTGGTGGTCAACATAATAGTGGCAAAAACAGATACCACAGAAAACACAAAAATATTGAGAGGGCTTAACCTCAGTGTTAGCAGCTCTTCAAACGTATCGTCGTTAAGTATTACAAAGCGAAACTTATTTCGCCAACGTTGAACACGAGTACTTTTTTGTTTATCAGATCTCATCGTGGTGTAAATATCGTGTTATGAATTTCTTCATCGTGCTGAAATAAAATAATTTTAGCACGTTATTAGTTCTATGCTAAAAAGGTACGCTCTTGTCATTTTATTGACGCCCCTTCTTTTTACCAGCTGCTCCACTACCAAGGATAAGTGGGTCAATAGAAAGTACCATGAAACTACCGCACACTTCAACACCTATTTCAACGGCTTAGAAGCGTATGACAAAGCAGTTTTAGACTTCGAAAAGACAGAGCAACTTGACTTTGAGAAAAGACTACCACTTTATTATTGGCCTGACGAGAAACAATCCACAGCACTTTTTTCTAAAATGGACCGCGCTTTAGAAAAAAGCGCTAAAGTCATCAAGCAGCACAGCATGGTGTTCCGTGGAAAACAGAAGAATGATTATGTTGTCAGGGCGTATTTACTTATCGCACGAAGTCGATTCTACAAACACGAGCTCATCCAAACACTGGAGGCAACAAGCTATTTAGTAGATCAATTTGGAGGAATAGAAAAGGCAAAAGAGGAGATTTTCTGGGCAAAAATACTTGCCGCACAAACACACATCCGCATGGACAATGCATATCAGGCGGAGATACTTATAGACGAAGTCTACACGAAAGAATTGCCAAAAGATCAAATGCACGCTGCTCAAAAGGCCTATGCCTACTACTACTTGCAAGAGCAGAAGTGGACGGAAGCACAAGAATGGGTTGCCGCTGCAGCTCTAACAGCCCCCACAAAAGAGCAGCAAGTAAGACTGACCTACATAAGCGCTCAATTATACGGAAAACTTGGCATGGGCTACGAAAGCGCTATTGCCTACAAAAAGGTTTTACAGCTCCATCCTAACGACTACGACATCACTTTTTCGGCTCAAATTAAAAGGGCGGAGAATTTTGATGTTTATATGGAAGACATTGCAGTGATTGTTAAGGATTTAACAAAAATGCTGAAAGATGATAAAAACATCACTTACCGGGATCAAATCTTTTATGTGTGGGCATTAAAAGAATTGGACTTAGAGCACTATCCTGATGGAGAGGCTCTTTTACGAAACAGCATAGAGAGCTCAGTATCCAACCCGAAACAAAAAGGAAAAAGCTATTTGCGCTTGGCAGGGATAGAGTTTGACTTTAGAGACTTTTATAGTGCCCAAGCTTACTATGATAGCGCTATTACATTTCTTCCAGCAGACTATACAGGGCTGGACACCTTAAAGAATCGTAAAGCGGTGTTGAATGAGCTTGTTGCGCTGATCGATATTGTTGTTCTTGAGGACAGCCTACAATCCATGTACGGAATGAGCGAAGAGCAGCTTAGAAAAAAATTTCAGGCACATATTGAAAACAAGAAAAAACAGGAAGAAGAGTCCGCCAGAAGGGCTGAAATAGCAGCATTAAACGCTGCTAAAAACGCACAATTAGCAGACGCAGGCTTCACTGCCGGCTCCGGCTCTGGACAATGGTATTTTTATAATCCACAAGTACGCTCAAAAGGATTAGCAGCTTTTAAAAGAGCCTGGGGAGACAGGGTCCTGGAAGACCATTGGAGAACAAAAGACAAGCCTGTAGAGGGTTTTGGACCAGGAGACGTAGTTCTCAGTAATCCAGAAGACACCTCTACCACCCGAGAAGAATTGTTGCCTTCGGATGACAACAATGTTGGTTATTACATGGCCCGGACCCTTAAAAACGATGGAGACCTTAAAAAAAGCTTAACGAGAGAAGGAGAGGCAAAAGCGTCCTTAGGCTTTGTATATAAAGATGGTTTGCATGACCTAATGGCTGCGCAAGAAACCTGGGAGTCTTATATGAAGGAGTTCAGCTCCTTGTCTCAAACCACCCCCAAGGTGCTTTATGGACAATACCTACTGTTCAAAGAAACATCACGTGAGGAGCAGCGTCACGAGGCAAAGACAAGGCTACTAAATGATTTTTCAAACAGCCCTTTTTCAGCATTATTGAGGGGCGAAAAACAAGACCTCTCGATACCCGTGGCGGAACAAGGTGCCTATGACGATGCTTTTGTAGCATTTAGTGCTGGAAAAATCACAAACGCGAATGCAGCGGTACTAACCTTTAAAACAGCTTATCCAAACAGCATTTTGAGCTCGAAAGCGTCTCTGCTAGAGGCGTATATTTTTGGTGCAAAAGGAGATGAAAAAGGGACGCAAGATCAACTCAGGGTTGTGATTAAATTGTTTCCAGGGACAGAAGAGGCAACAAGGGCTGCCCAGATTTTAGCGTTGTTGATTGATGAAAAAACGGTTGACGGAAAACAAACTAAGGGTTCAGGAGAACAAAAAGTAAGAAAAGTGGACTTTGAAGACCAGTCTAACGCGCCACACAAATTCATCCTTGCGTTACCCGCGGAGAACGCAAAAATCAATGAACTTAGAAATGGACTCGCAGACTTTAATAAGGAGCACTTTAAGTTTGACAATCTGCGTATTCAAAATATATTTTACGATAAGAGCACACAGCTTGTTATTATTAGCGGCTTACGCTCAAAAGCAAAAGCCTTGGTTTATTTGAATACCTTTAACGAACAAGGAGCCGCATTAGGCCAATTTTATCCGAAGGGAACGACGGAGCTTTTCTACATTAACAACCCAAACTTTGGCAAAGTGTATAGAGATAAGGTCCTAAAAGAATATATTCAATACTTTAAAGAGTTATGATTTCAGCAGCTAAAAAAAACCCAGAACTAGCCCAGGCTTCAAATAGAATTTTAGTTGGCACCTCCATTCAAGGAGATGTTCAAACAGACGGAGATATCCGGGTTGATGGTAAAATCACAGGCAACATGACCGTCAACGGAAAACTAGTCATAGGAGAGCACGGAAGTGTTGAAGGCGATGTTGAATGTAAAAACGCGTCTATCGCAGGCAGCACGAGCGGAACTTTAAAGGTTCACCAAATGCTATCGCTTTCCGCGTCTGCGAAGGTCGAGGGCAAGGTTCACTCGGAAAAACTTTCTATAGAACCAGGCGCAGAGCTTAACGGGAGCGTCACAATGGGAACCGTAATGCATAAAATAGGAGCAAAAGAAGAGAAAAGTGTCCAAACAGCCTAACCCATTCTTGCGTTACTCTGGTCTTGCTTTTCAAATGGCCTCCCCCATCTTTGTGGGCGTTTTATTGGGCCAGTATTTTGACGCCGATCGAGACGCGCCTCTTTTCACTATTATATTTACACTTGCAGGAACTTTCGTTGGTCTTTATTTAGCGCTGAAAGACTTCATTAAATGAAAAACATCCTGTTCTTGCTTCTCTACACCACAGCTTATGTCTTCCAGCTATGGGTTTTTAGAATTGACAAAATAACAAGCATCTATTTTGCGGTAGCGCTACTTCTTTTGGTAGTTACTAAACTTTTGGGAAGGATACCAAAGGTAAAAGAAGTTGAAAAAGGCTTGGTGTTTTTAGCGTTTTCGACCATCCGATTTTTTCTGTTTTTATCAGCCCTTCTTCCTACACTGCTGCATCGAACAGCACTTGATGTGTCAAAAAGAGCGGCGATTGCCCTAACAATACCCTTGGTTTTAACGGTTGTTTATGACGCGGTAATTACAATTAAAGAGCTGAAAAAAAACAAAACGTAACAAAACCTCTATTTAATTCTAGGGGTGTTTGTCGTTGGACGGATTCCGCACTACATTTGCACCGATTTTACGGCACAGAAACGACCAACATGTTCAAATCATTAGTACGATATACCGCGGCAATAGCACTTCTATTTGCTTCTTTCCAATTGAATGCTCAGGATAAAGATGCTCATACGGCAACTGTTGACCAATCGACCACCGCAGAGGACCATCAAGTCGTTTCTGAGGACCACAACCAAACGACAGAGAGCGTTGAATCTCAAAAGATACACACGTCAAAAGAAGACAGCGAACTAAATATTACAGAGTTGATCATGCATCACATCTCTGATTCTCATGAGTGGCACTTCTTTGACATTGATGGGCAACCGTATTCTTTAGCGCTCCCGGTTATTGTTTATACAAAAAACGGATTCAGCGCGTTTTCTAGCTCGGTGTTTCATCACAATGACAACGGAGAAGTGGTTTACACCGCGTCTAACGGAGATCGTTTCATAAAGGTTCACGACATTATATACATTGCATCAGAGAAGAAAAATCACGAAGCCTGGGCTGAGCATGGAGAGGATCATAAAGTCACCAACGCAAAACCAACGATTGACATTAGCTTGACCAAAAACGTGGTCAACTTGTTTTTAGGTGTAGTTGTTATGCTCGCTTTGTTTATGGGCATAAGTCGTAAATATGAAAACGGCGTTCCGCGAGGAAGGGCAAGTTTTATAGAGCCATTGGTGGTTTTCGTAAGAGACGATATCGCCCTTCAAAATATTGGCAAGAAGAATTATATGCGATTTACACCGTATTTATTGACCCTGTTCTTCTTTATATGGATTAACAATATCCTTGGACTTTTCCCGGGAGGCGCTAACCTTACGGGGAATATTGCTTTCACCATGTCATTAGCCGCGCTAACACTCATTATAGTTAACGTTAACGCTAAGAAAGAATATTGGATTCATATTTTTTGGATGCCAGGTGTTCCGGTATGGGTGCGCCTTATGCTTGCCCCGATCGAGCTTGTGGGTGTGTTAACCAAACCGTTTGCATTAATGATTCGTTTGTTTGCAAACATGACCGCGGGCCACATCGTTATTTTGTCATTACTGTCATTAACATTCATATTTAAGTCACTTGCTATTGCTCCTGCAGCGGTGGCATTGACTTTGTTTATTTATATCATCAAAGTATTGGTGGCGTTCCTTCAGGCATACATTTTTGCTCTGTTAACCGCTTTGTTCATCGGGCAGGCCGTGGAAGAGCATGACCATCATTAAAAGAGAACCATTAGTTTAATTTAAAATATAGTAAAATGGTAGGTAGTATCGCAGCTCTTGGAGCAGGATTGGCAGTATTAGGAGTTGGATTGGGAATTGGCCGTATTGGTGGTTCTGCAATGGACGGTATCGCTCGTCAACCAGAAGCTTCTGGTAAGATTCAAACGGCAATGATTATCGCAGCAGCACTAATTGAAGGTGCCGGTTTATTCGGTATCGTAGTAGCGTTGTTGGGTCTCTAATCATTCTCTTTACAAAGTAGCCCAAGCCGGGATTGCCGGCGGGCTACTTTTTAAATTACAAAAGATTAAACACAGCATAAAATGGATTTAGTTACTCCAGACTTCGGTCTCATTTTTTGGACGCTCGTAACGTTCTTGCTTCTTGTGTTCTTGCTCAGCAAGTTCGCCTGGAAGCCTATTCTTAAAATGGTAAACGACCGTGAAGCAAGTATTGAAGATGCTTTGAAAGCAGCGGAACGTGCGCGCGACGAAATGAAGTCTCTCCAAGCAGACAACGAAGCAGTTCTTAAAGAGGCACGCGAAGAACGCGAGCGAATCTTAAAGGAGGCCCGTGAGATGAAGAACAAGATCGTCTCTGACGCAAAGGATATTGCTATCGCTGAAGGCGAAAAAGCAATTGCTTCTGCAAAGGCGGCCATTGCGGCTGAAAAAGCATCTGCTATTGCAGAGCTTAAGAATCAAGCGGCTGTTCTAAGTATCGAAATTGCTGAAAAAGTTTTGGGCAAGGAGCTAAGCGCCGAGAACAAGCAGGCTGAAATGATCAGCAAGATGATTGACGAAGTAAAATTCAACTAAGAGGGTATGAATTATCCAAGAGTTGCCACACGCTACAGTAAAGCATTACTTGACTTGGCCGTTGAACAGAACGACTTAGACAGGATAAGCTCAGATGTTGCGGCTTTAAAGGAAGCGATAAAAGGTTCTGAGGAACTGAAGTCGTTACTGAAAAGCCCAGTAGTAAAGGCAGATAAAAAGCAAGCAGTGCTCAATGAAATCTTCAGTGGTTCTTTTTCTCCGTTGTTTGATCGATTTATCGCACTACTAACTAAAAATGGCCGCGAAAACGTGCTTGCAGGAATATGCGAGAAGTTTGAGAAGGATGTTTTAGAATACAAGGGTATTTTAGAGGCAGAGGTTACAACCGCGGTTGCATTGACGGAAGCGGATAGAGCTAAGCTTGTAGAGACTTTGAAAAAACAATTGAGCAAGGAAATAATACTTTCTGAGAAAATTGACTTATCGGCTATTGGAGGCATGAAACTTCTGGTGGGTGGGTTTCAGTTAGACAACACCATTTCAGGAAAGCTCAAAGCATTGAGAAGTCAGCTAGTTGACAAGTCTTACGAGGCGAAAAATTAAGAAAACAAAGACCTTAATATAAAGGATCATGGCAGAAGTAAATCCAGCTGAAATTTCAGCTATTCTAAAACAACAACTCTCCGGAATGGCTGGAGGTGCAGATCTTCAGGAAGTAGGTACCGTGTTAGAGGTGGGTGATGGTATCGCTCGCGCTTACGGCCTAACAAATGCTCAATCTGGGGAATTGGTTGAATTTGAAAGTGGCCAGCAAGGCATCATTTTGAACCTAGAGGAAGATAACGTGGGTATTGTATTGCTCGCGCCATCTAACGACATTAAGGAAGGGACAAGCGTAAAGCGTACCAACACTATTGCATCTATTAACGTAGGTGAAGGAATGGTTGGACGCGTAGTGGACACCTTGGGAAAACCAATTGACGGTAAAGGCCCGATTCAAGGCAAAACCTATGAGATGCCACTTGAGCGTAAAGCTCCAGGTGTTATTTTTCGTCAGCCAGTAAACGAACCCATGCAAACAGGCATCAAGTCTATTGACGCGATGATTCCAATTGGACGTGGACAGCGTGAGCTTATTATTGGTGATCGCCAAACAGGAAAGACGACGGTTGCTATTGACACGATTATCAATCAGAAAGAGTTTTTTGACAAAGGCGAGCCAGTTTATTGCATTTATGTAGCTATAGGCCAAAAAGGCTCTACTGTTGCTGGTATTGCGAAGACCTTACAAGACTCAGGCGCAATGCAGTACACGACTATTGTTGCAGCGAACGCGTCAGATCCTGCACCTATGCAGTTTTACGCACCTTTTGCGGGTGCTGCGATTGGTGAGTTTTTCCGCGACACGGGTCGTCCAGGATTAATTATTTTTGATGATCTTTCTAAGCAAGCAGTTGCGTATCGCGAAGTGTCTTTACTACTACGTCGTCCTCCCGGCCGTGAGGCATACCCAGGTGATGTATTCTATCTTCACTCAAGGTTACTTGAGCGCGCGGCAAAGGTCATTGCAGACGATACTATTGCATCTCAAATGAACGATCTACCAGAGTCTTTGAAAGGCATGGTTAAAGGAGGAGGTTCTTTAACAGCGCTTCCAATCATTGAGACACAAGCAGGCGATGTTTCTGCTTATATCCCAACAAACGTAATTTCTATTACAGATGGTCAGATATTTCTAGAGTCGGATTTGTTTAACTCAGGTGTTCGTCCAGCTATTAATGTTGGTATTTCGGTATCGCGTGTAGGAGGATCTGCTCAGATTAAGCCAATGAAGAAAGTATCAGGTACACTGAAGCTGGATCAAGCACAGTACCGTGAGCTGGAGGCGTTTGCTAAGTTTGGCTCGGATTTAGATGCGGCAACAATGTCGGTCATCAATAAAGGCCAGCGTAATGTTGAGATATTGAAGCAAGGCGTTAACGCACCCGTTTCCGTCGCTCACCAGGTAGCTATTATTTATGTTGGAACAAAAGGAAAACTGAATAAAGTGCCTGTAGGTAAAGTAAAGGCGTTTGAAATGTCTTTAATTGAATACATGGAGGCTAACCAAAAAGCAGCACTAGAACGTATTGCTGCAGGCAAGTGGACAGACGCAGAGATTGGCGCTATTGAAGCGTCAATTGCTGAGGTACTTCCTAATTACGAAGCTTAATAATTATATAGTCCAGACGCTTGCGCCGGGACTTAATATACGCGCACTATGGCGAACCTTAAAGAGCTCAGAAATAGAATAACGTCTATCGGAAGTACGATGAAAATCACTTCAGCGATGAAGATGGTCAGTGCGGCTAAATTGAAGAAAGCTCAAGACGCTATTGTGCAAATGCGTCCCTATTCTTCTAAATTGACTGAAATTCTTCAGAAAGCGTCAAGTACTTTAGACAGTAGTGAAAACGTATACGGCGAAGTAAAAGAAGGCAACAAAACTAGGCTGGTGGTGATCACTTCAAACCGTGGTCTTTGTGGAGGGTTTAATTCAAGCGTTGTAAAAAAGGCCAAGGCCTATATGAATAGCAACGATGAGGACATAAGCATTGCTTCGATAGGTAAAAAAGCAGGTGAAGCGTTTAAGTACGACACTCGATTAGCAGACAGTAACACAGAGTTGTGGGACGAGATTAATTTTGCTAACGCTTCTGATTACGCTGAATCATTGATGAAGGGTTATTTGGCTGGAGATTTTGATAAGGTGGTTATTATATATAACTCTTTCAGAAACGCTGCGGTTCAAATACCTACGGTAGAGCAATTTTTGCCATTGGCATTAGACAGCAAGGAGGTTAATGTAGACACTACTGAATATCTATACGAGCCCTCGATGACCGAGATATTGGACGATCTAATACCTATTTCTTTAAAGACCCAATTGTATGCGTCGTTATTGGACGCTAATGCCTCAGAGCATGGCTCAAGAATGACCGCAATGCACAAAGCGACCGATAACGCACAGGAGCTTCAAGGGGACTTAAAGCTGGTCTATAACAAAGCTCGTCAAGCGGCCATTACCAATGAGATTCTTGAAATTGTTGGAGGAGCTGACGCTTTAGCATAACCCTTCCAACCTTGAAATTTAAAAAGCCCGTTCTGGATAGAACGGGCTTTTTGCTGTGTATTTTTATTTGAACACAGTATTTAACAAGGTGAAGCGCCTTTGTATGGGTTTTGTAGATTTTTTTTTATTTTGCACCTCCAAACCAATTACAAATACAATGCGTCAAGACACTCTTTTAAAGAAGGAGTTCATTAGTGTAAATGAACTGATGGAAATCTTTGATATTTCCAGAGCGACAGCTCAAAGACTGCTAAAAAGTGGTGAAATTCACAGCGCCAAACTTGGGGGAAAAGTGATTATTCCAACGAAGCCATTGCGTGAGAAGTTTGTATAAAACCTTATGACCAACATTCGTTGAGACATCTAATGTTTTAACTTCGGTACATGTCGTCTTTTCTAACCTTGCGTGTTCGCACCTTTCTATTAATGCTGCTCACTATAGTGGTTGCATTTCTGTTGACTGGAATTTTCAGCCTCTATCATTTTCGTCTTGAGAATAGAAACTATCATTTCGAGCGTCTAGAGCGCAAAGAAAAAGCGATCCTTAGTCACATAGACTATTTAACCAGTAACAACCAGAATAAAGGCTTGCTTGCCACCCAGTGGAAACCTATTCTATCTGGGAAAGTCATAGAAATCAGCTCAATTCACAAACTAGACGTTGGAATATATACCTCGTCTGGCGATTTAATTACCGCGAGCGTAGTAAAAAACGGACCCCTCGCGATTTTTCCTCGGCGCCTTACCGAATACGCGGGATCAGCTAAAAGTCAGGGTCGAAAAGTCACCAATGAAGGAAACTTCTTAACGTCGACGAGTGAGATTTTAGGAAACAACAATCGTGTAGAACTCGTCGTAAGAATACCCTATGAAATAGATCCCTCAGCTATTCCAAAGGAGGATGTTGCTTTTTTACGTCAACTATTACTGCTGTATATACTCCTGTTTGTCATCGGAATTACGTTTGCCTTGTTCTTCTCCAATTACATAAGCAACAACATTAGACTTCTTATTGATCAACTAAAAAAAGTGCGTATTAATAAGTCCAACGAAAAACTAACGTGGCGGTTGAATGACGAAATAGGGGAGCTTATCCAAGAATACAATG
Organism: uncultured Cryomorphaceae bacterium; assembly: GCA_913031435.1. Lineage (GTDB taxonomy): Bacteria > Bacteroidota > Bacteroidia > Flavobacteriales > Schleiferiaceae > UBA10364. The sequence goes on along the minus strand of CAJWFD010000013.1, from coordinate 4,907 downwards.
TTCTTGTTGACAAACTGGAGACCACTGCGATAGAATTAGCCAGAAGCGAAAGAGAAAGCGCGTGGAAGGAAATGGCACAGCAAGTGGCTCACGAAATCACAAACCCACTTACCCCGATGAAGCTTACGCTGCAGATGATGCAGCGCGAAACAGATGTTACAGAAATGAAGTCGATGTCAACGCACCTGCTCGAAGAAATAGAGTCGCTAACCAATATTGCAGAGGCGTTTTCTAGGTTTGCACAAATGCCTGGACTCAAAGCAGAAAGTCTAGATATTTCATATCAAACGAATAGCGCAGTTTCCCTATATATTGACCGCGGTGTAACCTTTGTTTCCACAGGGGCCGTTTACACTAAGGTGGACAAAGGCCAGTGGTCAAGAATTATACACAATCTCGTGAAGAACGCCCTTCAAAGTATACCAGAGGGTTCTAGGGCGGCTGTGGAGGTTTCCATTGAAAAAACGCAGGATAAAGCGGTAGTAATAATTCGAGACAACGGAACCGGTATACCACAGCAGATGCAAGACAGGGTTTTTGAACCCAACTTTACCACAAAGAGTTCAGGGATGGGACTAGGCCTTGCCATGGTTAAAAATCTAATAGAAAATTTTGGCGGAACAATCAATTTTAGTACCGGAGATCACGGGACAGCTTTTACCATTGAACTGCCTCTCACAAACATAAAATAAGACATGATGGAATATGTAATCGTAGAGATTAACGATGGGATAGCGCTAGTAACAATCAATAGACCAAAGCAACTCAACGCATTGAACAAACAAACCTTGGAAGAGATTGGCGAGGCTTTTGAAGCTTTCCGTGATAACAACGAAGTAAAGGTGGTGGTGCTTACAGGCTCTGGTGAAAAAGCGTTTGTTGCTGGCGCAGACATTAAAGAGTTTGCAGACTTTAGCGGAGCGCAGGGAACAGAATTAGCAAAGACTGGGCATATGACGGTTTTTAATATCATAGAAGAGTTTCCAAAACCCGTGATTGCCGCGATAAACGGATTTGCACTGGGCGGTGGACTAGAGCTGGCTATGTCGGCGCATATTAGAATAGCCTCTATGAACGCTAGAATGGGACTGCCGGAAACATCGTTGGGATTGATTCCAGGATATGGAGGAACACAGCGTTTACCGCAGTTAATAGGCAAGGGTCGGGCATTTGAGATGCTGTTTAGCGCTAAAATGATTGACGCTGAAACCGCATTGAACTATGGTTTAGTAAACCATGTTGTTGCCCCGGAGGAGCTTTTAGAAACAGCTCAAAAAATGGCGTCATCATTCATGAAAAACAGTATTGTAGCGATGGGTTTTGTTGTTGAAGCGGTAAACGCAGGAATGTTAGAAGGTGCAATAGGATACGATGTAGAGGTTCAAGCTTTTGGTGACTGTTTTGAGACGGAAGATTTTAAGGAAGGCACAACAGCATTTCTAGAGAAACGCAAACCGTCTTTTCCAGGAGCCTAATGAGACAACACTGGATTTCTACTGAGCAGGAACAGCGCATGGACGTGTTGGGGGAGCTTACGTCGGCCACGAAGCACATTTGGATAGGCCTACATGGCTACGGCCAATTGGTTGAGTTCTTTCAAAGACCCTTTAGAGACTTAGAAACGGAAGACAGAGCTTTTGTGTTCCCCCAAGCCCCTCATAAATTTTACATTAACGGTGTCTCAGGCCGTGTTGGCGCTTCTTGGATGACCAAGGACGAACGACTGAAAGATATAGAGAACCAAAAAAAATACCTGACCACGGTCTTAAATTGGGCGCACTCTAAAGCCCCTACTGCACACATTCATGTTTTAGCATTTAGTCAGGGGGTAGCCACTGTTATGCGATTTTTAGGGCACTCCCCTGTAGCGATAAGCACGGTATTGGCTTGGGCCGGAAGCTGGCCACTGGACGCTTCGATAGTAAACCTTAAAGCGCTTTCTAAAATCAATTTCCAAGGCTGGTTTGGGGATAACGATGAATTTATAGGTAGACAGAAGCAAATAGAAATCCAGGCCTATTATAAGAACCAATTTGAACTAGATTTAGATGTTTCTATTTACAAAGGTGGACACAAGCTTAATCAGGTCATTTTAATATCAGAGATTGCACGTCTCGAACAAATAATTCGCTAGCACATGGAACACGAAATATATCCTTGGATCACAAACGACGCAACTCTTTTTGGCATACTAGCAGCACTACTTGGTGGTATCTTCTATACTTCAAAAAGTAGCCACAGACTTTGGAAAAAGTTTTATTCGGTTATTCCCGCCCTATTGCTGTGTTATTTCTTACCCTCGTTGTTGACGACATTCGAGATCATTGATCCTAAGCAGAGCCGGCTCTATTTCATGGCTTCGCGTTATCTGTTACCCGCAGCATTAATTCTATTAACGCTGAGCATAGACTTTAAGGAGGTTGTTAAACTAGGGCCGAAAGCATTGATTATGTTTTTTACAGGAACGGTTGGTGTAGTTATAGGCGGTCCTCTTAGTATTTTGTTTTTTAGCGCAGTGGCACCAGAGATCGTTGGCGCGAATCCAGAAGAAATCTGGCGAGGAATGACCACTATTGCAGGCTCTTGGATTGGTGGTGGTGCAAATCAGGCAGCAATGAAAGAAGTCTTTGACGTTAGTGAAGATATCTTTAGCGCAATGGTAACAGTAGATGTTTTGGTCGCTGAACTATGGATGGCGTTTCTTCTGATAGGTGTTGCGAGATCAAAGGACATTGATAAAATATTTAAGGCAGATGCGAGTTCCGTAGAGTCGTTGCAAAACAAAATGGAGGCCTATACAAACAGTATTTCAAAAATACCAACGTTTAATGATCTCATGTATATTCTTGCGCTTGGTTTTGGCGCAACAGGGCTGGCTCACTTAGGGAGTGACCTAATCGCTCCTTTTATAGGGGAGCACTATCCGGGCTTGGCTAAATTTAGCTTGACATCAGGTTTCTTTTGGCTAGTGGTTATCGCAACAACGCTAGGTATTTTACTGAGCTTCACGAAAGCTCGAAATTTGGAAGGAGCAGGGGCTTCTAAAGTAGGGTCTGTGTTTATTTACATTTTGGTAGCTACAATTGGCATGAGCATGAATGTCATGGAGGTTTTCCACAATCCAGGTCTTTTTGCAGTAGGCTTGGTGTGGATGATGATTCATATTGGACTTATGTTCATCGTTGCCAAGATCATTAAGGCACCGTATTTTTTCCTCGCGGTAGGCTCCAAGGCAAATATTGGTGGAGCAGCGAGCGCACCGGTGGTTGCCGCGGCGTTCCACCCAGCACTTGCCCCTGTAGGAGTGTTGTTGGCGGTTTTAGGCTATGCGCTTGGAACGTATGGCGCCTACATTTGTGGGCTCCTAATGCAGGGTGCTGCGGGTGTATACTAAGGAACCGCACTTTGTGTTGAGCATCGTTATGTATGTGCGTGTTTATGAAACCAACGCTGTTTTTAGAGCAACTTAACGCCACATAACGTGAGTTTTATAAAAGAATTAGAGGTAGAAACTAGCTTTCGGCGAGAGAGCTTTTCACTTACCGTCTTAGAAAAAGTGATGAAGAAATAAACGACAAAATGAAAAATACAGCTTTACTATTGGGTTTTTTATGGGCCACTTTGCTTTCTGCACAGGAGATACCTGAAAACGCTAAAGAAGTAATTAAGAGTTTATACACAGAAGCTTTAGGTGAGCAACAAGGTTACCAGTGGCTACAGCATTTGTGTACAGGGATTGGGCCAAGACCGAGTGGTTCAGAAGCAGCTAATGAAGCCGCTAAGTGGGCACAGGTTGAAATGCTTCAAGCGGGTGCGGATACAGCGTGGCTGCAGCCCGTTGAGGTTCCTAAATGGCACCGAGGAGATGAGTGGTCGAAAGTGACTTCTGAAGGGGTGACAACAGTGTTGCCCACGACGGCTTTAGGCGGATCTATTCCGACCCCGTTAGACGGAATTACAGCAGAGGTGGTAGAGGTGGACTCATTTGAACAGCTGGAGAAACTTGGGAGAGCTGGCATAGAAGGGAAAATAGTCTTTTATAACACTTATATGGACCATACTCGGATTAGCACATTCAACGCGTATGGCGGTGCCGTGAAATACAGATGGGCTGGAGCCATGGAAGCGGTAAAACATGGCGCTGTGGCAACGGTGATGCGCTCTGTCACGTTATTGCGGGATGACCTGCCACATACAGGTGCCATGAGCTACGGTGATAGTGAACAGAAGATTCCAACGGCAGCTCTTTCTTGGCAGGCGGCGGACAAACTAAGTGAGACGATTCGTCAAGACCCTGCCGCCAAGATCCACCTTTATCTAGATTGTGGTGTGCAAGGAACGGCCATAAACTATAATGTAATTGCAGATTTTAACGGAAGTGTAAAACCAGATGAAATCATGTTAGTTGGAGGACACATAGACTCCTGGGATCTTGGGCAAGGAGCACAAGATGACGGAGCGGGATGCGTGCACGCGATGCAGGTTCCAAGCTTGATGCGACAAGTAGGTTACCAAAATAAAAGAACGATTCGTGTGGTTTTATGGGCAAACGAAGAGTTTGGCCTTGATGGCGCCAAGGAATACGCTCGCTGGGCAAGGGAACAAGAGGTTCACCACTGGGTCGCTATGGAAAGTGATGGCGGCGGAGATGTCCCAAGAGGATTTGGAATAGGCGCAAGTGACGACCGTGTAAAAATGGTTAGAGGCTTTAAAGAGGTGTTGAGTCCCTATGGCATTCATGTATTGGCAAAGGGGGGTGGCGGAGCTGACCTAGGGCCTCTCAGGGGGCACGATGATTTTTTTATAGGTTTTCGCCCAGAAAGTCAACGATATTTTGATTTTCATCACAGCGCAAGAGATAATATTGATGCAATTCATCCTCGAAGTCTAGAAATGGGCGCTGCTTC